>CANJYC010000055.1 GCA_947478985.1 Acidobacteriota bacterium
GAGCGCATCCGGAAGCCGATGCGGAACAGGAGCGAGTCCGGATCCGTGCTGTCGGGGTTGTCGTCGTAATTGGAGGTGAACAGCGTCGTGCGCTTCTCGCTGTAGCGCGAGTTCACGATCAGGTTCAGCGTCTCCTCCACCCACTCCGACGTCTTCTCCGCACCGAGATCATCGAGGACCAGCAGGTCGGCTTCCATGACCGGGCGCAGGATATCCATCTCCTGCGTGCGGTTGACGGGATCGTAGGTGCTGCGGATGACCTTCAGCAGGTCCCGTGTGTCATAGAAAATGCCGCGCGCACCGCGCGTCTGAATCGCCTGCCTCAGGACGGCCACGGCGAGATGCGTCTTGCCGACACCCGGAGGCCCCTGGAGAAACAGCCCCTTCTCCACGACGGGAAAGCTCTCCGCGAGCCGGCGCGCCTGCTGCTGTGCCTTGCCGAGCTGCTCGTTGTAGCCGACGTAGTTGTCGAAGTCGCAGTGCTGATAGCGCCGCGGAATGCGAGCCTCAGCGAGCAGCCGAGCCGACGCCGACGCCCGCAGGCAGTCACAGCGGGTGACCCGCTCGACACCGTCGATGTCGACGGTCTTCCAGGTGGTGTCGTCGCAGATCGGGCAGGGCACGACAGATGGTAACGCTATTTCTGCGACTTGACTTTCGGCTTCGCGATTTCACTTTCGGCAGCGGCGGCGGGCGCACTGTGCCGAACGAGATCGGTGGGCGATGACTTGACCATCGCCGTGCTCAGCCGCAGTTCCCAGTCATCGATTCCGCGCGCCAGTTCGCGTTTCACGTAGTCCATGAACTCGTTGACCTCGCTCTGCATCAGCTCGATCGTCTGGCGCATGTTCAAGATGATTTCGACACCGGCCAGGTTCACGCCGAGGTCGCGGGTGAGCGCCAGAATCGTCTCCAGACGCTCGAGGTCTTCCTCGGAATAGAGCCGCGTGTTTCCATCCGTCCGTGACGGCTTCAGCAGGCCTTCGCGTTCGTACAGACGTAGCGTCTGCGGGTGGATGTCGTACTTCTGCGACACCGCGCTGATCATGAAGTAGGCCTTGCCGGCCGGGCGTTTGGCCATTTGTCCTGCCCGCTATCCCTGCAGAGGTTCGCGCACGTTCTCGCCGTTGATTCGCCCGAATTCACGCAGCAGTTCCTTCGAGCGCTCGTCGAGCAATTTCGGCAGCATCAGGCGGACCTCCAGCACGAGATCCCCGCGACGACCGTCGCGTGCCGAAGGGGCCCCGCGATCCCGCAGGCGGAAGCGCTGGCCCGACTGCGTGCCCGGGGGTACCCGCAGCCGCGCGCCGCCTGTCGGCGTCGACACGTCGACACGCGCGCCGAGCGCGGCCTCGTGAATGGCAATCGGGACCACGAGGTGCAAATCGTCCCCCTCCCGCTGGAACAGCGGGTGCGGGTGCACGTGGACGGTGATGAACAGGTCTCCCGCCGGACCGCCGCGCAGGCCCGCGTTCCCTTTTGACGCCACCCTGACCCGCTCGCCGTCGGCGATGCCGGGCGGTATCCGGACCTGAACGCTCTCCGTGCGTGTCTCCTGCCCGGCGCCGGCACACCGTTCGCACGGCCTTGGACGCCGCTGACCGGTCCCCGCGCACGCCTGACAGCTGCGCGAGAACACCATGTGGCCCCGAACGGTCCGGACCGCGCCGGTGGCCTGACACAGATCGCAGGCACCGGTCACGACACGCGTCTGTCCCGTACCGGCACAGGCCTGACAGACCTCACGTCGTGTGACGGTCAGTGCCCGCTGCGCGCCGACAAGTGCCTCCTCGAACGACAACTGCCCGTCCAGATGCAGGTCGGCACCACGTTCCGAACCCTCACGCGGCGTGGCCCGTGCCGTAAGTACTTCCGCGAACAGATCGCCGAAGGTCGCTGAGTGGTCGGCACCGCGCGAGGAGAAATCGAATCCCTCGAACCCGCTGACCGTGCGTGGTTCAGCTGTGCCCCCGCCGGAGCCGGTGTCGTACCGCGATCGACGCTCCGGATCCATCAGCGTCTCGTACGCATCCAGGATCTGTCGAAAGCGTGCCTCCGCCGTGCGGTCACCGGGATTGATGTCCGGATGAAACCGCCGAGCAAGGCGCCGGTACGCCCGCTTGATGTCGGGCTCCGACGCCCCGGAAGGCAATCCGAGAATCACATAGAGGTCCATGAGTCAGGGACGACGGCTACTTCTTCTCCTCGTCGACCACCTCGGCATCAATCACATCGCCCTGCGTCGCGCCGCCGGGCGCGGCGCCGGCCTCCGGACCGCCACCCGCATTGGCGTCCGTCCCCGCCGCAGCACCCGCCTGCTTGTAGAGCGCTTCTGCGGCCTTGTGCTGTGCCTGGGTCAACTGCTCCATGGCCGTGTTCATGGCGGCCGTGTCGTTATTGGTCATGCCCGTCTTCAATGACTCAATCGCCGTCTCCACCGACGCCTTGTCGGCAGGCGCGAGCTTGGCACCCATGTCCTGCAGCATCTTCTCGGCCGCATACACCGCCTGATCGGCCTTGTTGCGCGTCTCGATCTCCTCGCGCCGCTTCCGGTCCTCCTCAGCATGCGCGTCGGCGTCCTTCATCATCCGATCGACCTCTTCCTTGCTGAGGCCGCTCGAAGCGGTGATGGTGATCTTCTGCTCCTTGCCGGTGCCGAGATCCTTCGCCGACACGTTGACCATCCCGTTGGCGTCGATGTCGAAGGTGACCTCGACCTGCGGCACGCCACGCGGCGCCGGCGGGATGCCGACCAACTGGAAGCGACCAAGCGTGCGATTGTCACGAGCCAGCGGGCGCTCGCCCTGAAGCACGTGCACTTCGACGCTCGTCTGACTGTCGGCCGCCGTGGAGAACGTCTCGCTCTTGCGCGTCGGAATCGTCGTGTTGCGCGGAATGAGCGTCGTCATCACGCCGCCGAGCGTCTCGATACCGAGCGACAGCGGCGTGACGTCGAGCAGCAGCAGGTCCTTGACCTCACCGGCGAGCACGCCGGCCTGAATCGCGGCTCCAACGGCCACCACCTCGTCGGGATTGACGCCCTTGTGCGGCTCGCGATTGAACAGTTCCTTGACGATCTGCTGCACGCGCGGAATACGGGTCGACCCGCCGACGAGCACGACCTCGTCAATCTTCGAAGGGTCGAATCCGGCGTCCTTCAGCGCCTGCTTGGTCGGGCCGACCGTCTTCTGCAGAAGGTCTTCGACCAGCTGCTCGAACTTCGAGCGCGTCAGCTTCATCTGCAGGTGCTTCGGACCGGTCTGATCGGCGGTGATGAACGGCAGGTTGATGTCGGTCTCCATCACCGAGGAGAGTTCCATCTTCGCCTTCTCCGCCGATTCCTTGAGCCGCTGCAGCGCCATGCGATCCTTGCTCAGGTCGATGCCGTCGCTCTTCTTGAACTCGGAGATGATCCACTCGATGACGCGCTGGTCGAGGTTGTCCCCACCCAGGTGGGTATCACCGTTGGTGGCCTTGACCTCGACGACGCCTTCGCCGACTTCAAGGATCGAGATGTCGAACGTGCCGCCGCCGAAGTCATACACGGCGATGGTTTCATCCTTCTTCTTGTCCAGACCGTATGCGAGCGCCGCCGCGGTGGGCTCGTTGACGATGCGCATGACTTCGAGGCCGGCGATCTTGCCCGCTTCCTTTGTCGCCTGGCGCTGCGCGTCGTTGAAGTAAGCGGGAACGGTAATGACGGCCTTGGTCACCGTCTGTCCGAGATATTCCTCCGCCGCCTGCTTCAGCTTCTGCAGGATCATCGCGGAGATTTCCGGTGGGGCGTATTCCTTGTCGAGCGCCTTGACGCGCACATCGTTGCCAGCGGCGGTGACGGTGTAGGGCACCATCTTCATTTCTTCGCTGACTTCGTCGAAGCGGCGACCCATGAAGCGCTTGATCGAAAAGACGGTGTTCTCGGGGTTGGTCACGGCCTGGCGCTTGGCCACCTGGCCGACAAGACGCTCACCCGTCTTGGCAAACGCGACCACTGACGGCGTGATGCGGCTGCCCTCCGGGTTCGTGATGACGACGGGCTCGCCGCCTTCCATGACTGCCACCACCGAGTTAGTGGTTCCCAGATCGATGCCAATAATTTTGCTCATGGGCCAATTGTAAAATGTGAGCGTTCGACTGTCAATTTAGTTTATAAGGCTTATCGCAGCGCATCTTCTAAGCACCTGCACCGGATGAACTTGTTCGTTGTATTGTGAGGGCATGATTGACCCGGAAACGCCGCGTTCCAGCGGCGGGGTCCTGGTGCGTGTCGCACAGCGAGCCGGGCTGGTGGCGCTCTTCGTGGCCGCCGCGCTGCTCGGCACCCTGAGCGGCGTGCTCTTCACGTTCGCCGACGACCTCCCGGAGATCAGCGCGCTCGACGACTACAAGCCGAGCACCATCACACGTCTGCTGGCGCGCGACGGCCAGGTGATTGGCGAGTTTGCGACCGAGCGGCGGAGCGTCATCGAGTACGACCAGATGTCGCCGTTCTTCCGCAATGCCGTCATCGCCACCGAGGATGCCGACTTCGAGCGCCACTTCGGCCTCAGCGCCACACGCATCCTCGTCACGCTCATCAACGACGTGCTGAAAGGCGAGATGGCAGGGGCGAGCACAATTACGCAGCAGCTCGCGCGCAACCTGTTCCCGATCGGCTTCGAGAAAACCGTCGAGCGCAAGGTGCGTGAGGCCATTCTCGCCATCCAGCTCGAACGCCGCTACACCAAGCGCGAAATCTTCGCCTTCTACGCCAACCAGATCATCTTCGGGCACGGCGCCTACGGCGTGGAATCTGCTTCACGGATGTACTTCGACAAGCCGGCGAAAGATCTGAACCTCGAGGAAAGCGCAGTCCTCGCGGCGATCATTCAGGCGCCGGCGCGGCTGAGTCCCTTTGTCGATCCGCAGCGGACGCTGGTCCGCCGCAACTACGTGCTCACGCGGATGGCCGAAGAGGGGTACATCACCGCCGACGAGGCGCGTGCCGCCATGGCGCGTCCCATCGTGCTGCGCGGCCAGTCGGCGCCGGAGCGCTCCATCGCGCCGTACTTCGCGGAGGAGATCCGCAAGACCCTCGAACAGAAATACGGGGCCAAGGCCCTCTACGAGGCCGGCCTGCGAGTGCAGACGACGCTCGACGCCGACCTGCAGCGCGCCGCCAATGCGGCGCTCGATCGTGGATTGCGACAGATCGACAAGCGTCATGGCGGGTATCGCAAACCCGCCCGTAACGTCCTGGCCGAAGGGCGGACAGTGCAGCAGTTCACCACCGACAGCTGGACACGTCCGCTCGTCGCCGGCGGGATCGTTCCTGCGCTCGTGACGTTCGTGCCGGCCAGAGGTGACGGGCGCAATGCACGCATCCGCATTGCCAGTCGCGAAATCGACCTGCCGCGAAGCGCCTATGCCTGGACCCGCCGGACCACAGCCGCAGACCTGTTCAAAGTCGGCGATCTGATTGAGGTGGAAGTGCGGACGCTGAACGGCACAGCGCCAGCGACGATTGCGCTCGAACAACCGCCGGCGGTCGAGGGGGCGCTGCTCGCGATCGACAATCGCTCCGGCCAGATTCGCGCCATGGTCGGCGGCTTCAGCTTTGCCCGGAGCAAATTCAATCGCGCGACGCAGGCACGGCGACAGATGGGCTCGGCCTTCAAGCCGATCATCTACACAGCAGCCATCGACCGCGGCTTCACTCCGGCCTCGGTATTCATCGACGAGCCGGTGGCCTATGACGCCGGTCCCGGGCAGCCACTGTACTCGCCGCTCAATTACGACCGTCGGTTCGAAGGTGCGGTCACGCTGCGGCACGCGCTGGAGGATTCGCGCAATATTCCGGCGGTGAAGGCGCTGGCCGCGATCGGCCCGCGCACGGCCGTCCAGTACGCGGCACGGTTTGGCTTCACCGGGACCCTGCCGCCGTACTTGTCGCTGGCACTCGGCGCGGCGGAGACGACGCTGGTGGAGCTGACCAGCGCCTACTCCGCGTTTCCGAACCGCGGCGTCCGGATGCAGCCCTACTCGGTGACCTCGATTTCGGACCGCGAAGGAAACGTGCTGGAGGAAAACCGGCCGGAGCCGCACGAGGCCATTCGGGCGGACACGGCATTCGTGATGACCCATCTCCTGCAGGGCGTCGTGCAGCGCGGCACCGCCGCCGCCGCCGCGTCGCTGGATTGGCCGCTCGCCGGCAAGACCGGGACGATGGATGAGTACACCGATGCCTGGTTCATCGGCTTCGACCCGAACATCACGGTCGGCGTCTGGATCGGGCGCGACGAAAAGAAGCCCATCGGCAATGGGGAAACAGGCGCCGTCGCGGCGCTGCCCGTGTGGATGGACTTCATGCGCGCCTATATCAATACGCGCGGCAATCGGAAACAGCCGCCGCAATTCGACGCGCCCGGGAACATCGTCTTCGTCACGCGGGATTCGGGCATCACGGAAGCGTTCATCAACGGCACGCAGCCGCAGCAGGGCGACGCGGTCCGCGCCAGCGATCCCGCAGGGGCCACGACTCCCTAGGCCGTATCCGAATCGTCCGCTGCGGTGCCGAGCGTGCCGCTCGCCTTCTGCATCAGATAGGTCTTGATGAAGCTGTCGAGATCGCCGTCGAGCACGCGATTGACGTCGCCCACCTCCAGCTTCGTGCGGTGGTCCTTGATCATCTGGTAGGGCTGCAGCACGTAGCTCCGAATCTGGTGACCGAAGGCGATCTCGCGCTTCTCACCGCCAATCTGATCGAGCTTGGCCTGCTGCTCCTTCATCTTCAGGTCGAACAGCCGCGCCTTCAGCACCTTCATCGCCGACGCCCGATTCTTGTGCTGTGACCGCTCGTTCTGACAGGAGACGACGATGCCCGTCGGGATGTGCGTCAGTCGGACCGCGGAGTCCGTGACGTTGACGTGCTGGCCGCCGGCGCCGCTCGACCGGTACGTGTCGACGCGAAGGTCCTTGTCCTCGATGACGACGTCCACGTCCTCGGGAAGTTCGGGCCAGACCAGCACCGAGGCAAACGAGGTATGCCGTCGCGCCGCCTGATCGAACGGCGAGATGCGGACCAGGCGATGGACGCCAGCCTCGGCGGCCATCAGACCGAAGGCGTAGTCGCCGCTCAGGAGAAACGTCACGCTCTTGATGCCGGCTTCGTCACCAGGCTGGTAGTCAATCACCTCGCGCTTGAAGCCGCGTCGCTCGGCCCACTTCACGTACATGCGCACGAGCATCTCGGCCCAGTCCTGCGACTCGGTGCCGCCGGCCCCCGGGTGGATCGTGACGATCGCATTGGCCCGGTCGTAATCGCCGCCGAGCATCTTCTTGGTCTCGGCACCCTCGACCTCCTGCTGGAGCTCGTCGAGCCCGCGCACGAGGTCGGCGGTGACCTCCTCGCCGGCGCTCGCCCACTCGAACAGCACACTGAGGTCCTCGACCCGCCGCTGCAGCGACAACTGCAACGCCTGATCCTCTTCGAGGCGGCGCCGCCGCTGCATCACTTTCTGTGCCTCGGCCTGATCGTTCCAGAACCCAGGTGCGTTGATCCGCTCGCCTAACTCAGCGAGCTGTGCGTCAAGCCTGGCTCCCTCAAAGATGCCTCCGGAGTTCTACGGCCCGCCGACTCAAATCGTCGTGTCGCCTGACGAGGTCTTCCAGTTCTATTGCCACTTATCGTGTCCTCCCGACCGTGACCAGTGCCACGACAATCAACGCGACCGCCACATACGCGACGACATCGCCGATTGCCGAATAAACCGTGCGGCTCGTGAGGAAGCGTGCCTCCTCGACGATGCCGACCTGCTCAAAGATAGCCGACCGGCGCACGATACGCCCGTACGGATCAACGACGCCGCTGATGCCGGTGTTGGCCGCGCGCACCAGGTAGCGCCCCTGCTCAACGGCACGCATCGAGGCCAGCGCGAAGTGCTGATAGGGCGCCGATGACTCGCCGTACCACCCGTCGTTGGTAATCGCCGTAAGCAGTTCGCTCCCGCCCTTCACCGCCTCGCGGGCCAGCGAGGGAAACACCACCTCGTAGCAGATGGCCGTGCTCGTCAGGTGAGACCCGACCGGCAGCAGCACGACCGCGTCCCCCGGGGCAAACTCCGCCAGGCTCTCGACCAGCGGAGATGCGAACGTGAGCCACCGCTGCAGCGGGATGAACTCGCCGAACGGCACCAGGTGAATCTTGCGGTAGACCGCCGCCGTCTCCCCGGTCGGACCGACGAGAAAGGCCGCGTTGTACATCCGAGGTGTGCCGGTGCGGACGATCTCGTCACTGCCGAACAGAATCGGCACGCGCACCTCGCGGGCGAGTGCCCGCACCGCCGCCTGCCCTTCAGGGTCCTCCTCGAACAGGAACGGCGTCGCCGACTCGGGCCACAGCACGTACTCGGCACCGCGACGGACCAGATCGCGCGTCATCGCGACATGCGTGGTGAAAATCCGGCGCGCTTCGCCCGGATTCCACTTGTCCGTCTGCGCGATATTCGGCTGCACCACGCCGACACGGATCGGCGTCCCTTCGCGTGTAAGGGTGCTGTCGGCAATACGCAACGTGCCCCAGACGCCGGTGGTGACGAGCGCGATGACCGCCGTGCCGATCGCAATGTACCGGCGCCGGCCAGCGGTCAGCAGCGCGTAGACGCTCAGCATGTTGATCGAGGCGACCAGCCATGAGATGCCGTAGACGCCGAACACGCTGGCGAGTTGCACCACCGGCAGCACCTCGACCTGGCTGCTGCCGAGCGGCACCCAGGGAAAACCGCTGAAGAGCTGCCCGCGCGCGAACTCTGTGCTGACCCACGCCGCCGGGGCAAACAGCAGGCCACCGATGCCCATGCGGTTGATGAGACGACTCGTGATAAGTGCCGTGATCGCCGGGTAAAGCGCCAGATAGGACGCGAGCAGCAACACCGCCAGCATCGCCACGGGCCACGCGACGCCGCCGAACGTCCGAATCACTGTGCCGGTCCAGTAGAGCGTGCCCGCGAAATACACGACGCCGCTCGTGAGGCCGAGCGTGAAGGCACGCAGGGGCGGCTGTCCGGATACACGCCTCATTGGCCCTCGCCAAGCAGTGAGAGCAAGCAGCAGCGGCGCTAACGCGATCCAGGCAAACGCGGGGTGGCCGAACCGGGGGAAGCTGAGCGCGAGAAGCACGCCCGAGACCAGCGCGAGCAGGTAATCCAAGCGAGCCAATGTACCAGATTCGGAATGACCGGCGGGGCCCGGAGCGAACAGTAGGGACCAACGACAAGCAGGGAGACCCCGGCGTGAGGAGAAAATGCTGCGGGCCTAGTGCGTGACCTGCGGCCTGGGCGGCAACGTGAAGCGGATCGTGGTGCCGGCACCCGCCTCGCTCTCGGCTCGCACCATCCCATCGTGGACCTGCACGAAGGACTTCACGATAGCGAGGCCCAGACCCTTGCTCCCCTCCTGTCCGGGATCGCCCTCGCCTTTCTCGAACACCTTGGTCAGAAGCTCGGCCGGTATTCCGGCGCCGTTATCGCTGACCCAGCACTCAATGCCATCCGCGCCGCGATCCTGTGCGCCGATGCGGATTTCACCTCGAGGCGTATACACCATCGCATTGCTGATGAGGTTCTGGAAGATC
>CANJYC010000056.1 GCA_947478985.1 Acidobacteriota bacterium
CATACGGCGCCAGCGGGGCGTCGTCGGGTTTGGCGCCGTTGGCGCCCCACCAGCGCTTGACCTTGCCGGTGTCGGCGTCGAGCACCGCGACGCGCTTGTTCAGGTACCCGTCGGCCACATACGCCTCGTTTGTCAGCGGATCGACGGTGAACTTCGCGGGCCGGCCGAAATTCTCGGTGTCATTGCTGTTGCCGGTGTAGGTGTCCGGCGCGTTGGGCGGAGCTCCCGGTGCCGGACCTCCAGTGCGACGCGCGCCCTTCTTCCCGAACTGCACGAGGAATTTGCCGTCCTTCGTGAACTTGAGAATGTGGGAATCGGCCGCGCCGTTGCCGCCCAGCCACACGTTGCCTTTGTAGTCGATGTAGATGCCGTGGAGGGAGTCGTGCCATTCGTACCCCTCGCCGGGACCGCCCCAGTGCCGCAGCAGGTTGCCGGCCTGATCGAACTCGAGGACCGGCGGCGCACTGGCACAGCAGTCCCCATTCCCCACCTCGAAGGACTTCTCGTTATTGGCCAGCGTGGCCGGGCGATGCACGATCCAGACGTGATCGTCGGTGTCGACCCAGACGCCGATGGTCGACCCGAGCAGCCAGTGGTTCGGCAGGGGCTTGGGCCAGTACGGATCAACCTCGAATCTCGGTGCCTCGACCCGCTGCGCGGCCAAGCGGCCCTGGAATGACTGGATTACGCCAAGGGCCACGAGCACGGCCAGCACGCTGGCGCCGACACGAAAAGAGAGATTTTTACTGGGATTTCCCATCTCATTCCTCACTTGCAGGACAGGAGTGTCGGACCGGGCGACCGGTACCGGCCCGGGGGTATTCTTGTGGGGCGAAGATTCGCATGAGAAGCGAACGTACGCAAGCGGAAGAATCCTAGGGTATAAGGAATCGGCTGGCGATGACCTGCCGGCGTTCAGGAGGACATGATGCGAGTGTGGTTGGGAACTCTGATTATCTTGGCTGGATTGGGCGCAACCATTGCGGCCGATACGATTCCGGCAACCGGCGGCAACATCGTGCTCACACCGATGGCGCACGCCATGGTGCAGATTGAGTTTGGCGGGAAGGTGATCCAGCTCGACCCCTCCAACATGGCGAACCTGGCGACGGCCAAGCCCGCCGACATCGTCCTCATCACCGACGTGCACGGGGACCACATGGACCCGCCGAGCATCGACAAGGTGAAGAAGGCATCGACCATCTACGTCGCGCCACAGGCATTGGCCGGTAAGTTCGGGGGCCCGACTGAAATCATCGGCTACGGCCAGACGAAGGTGGTGGACGGCGTGTCGATCACCGCGGTCGCGGCTTACAACGTCACGCGCGGCCCGGCCGCCGGGCAGTTCTTCCACGACAAAGGTCGCGGCAACGGCTACATCCTCACGCTCGGCGGCAAGCGCATCTACTTCGCGGGTGACACGGAGTGCACCCCCGAGATGAAGGCGCTCACCAACATCGACGTGGCGTTCCTGCCGATGAACCTGCCCTACACGATGACGCCGGAAGAAGCGGCGGGTTGTGCCAAGGAGTTCAAACCGAAGGTCGTCTACCCGTATCACTATCGCGGACAGGGCGCGACTCCTGAACAGAACCAGCAGGCCTTTGTCGCCGCAATGAAGGGCACCGCCGGCATCGAGGTGCGCACGCCGAGCTTCTACCCGGCGGCGCCGGCCGCACCGGCCGCACGCTAGAGCCTTTTTCCACGAACCGGGGACGGCGACCGGCGCCGTCCCCGGTTCAAAGGTAGACTGCTCAGCGAACCATGTCGCGTATTCATCACATCGAGAAACACCGCAACGACCGCATCGGTTGGCTCCGTGCCGCGGTCCTCGGCGCGAACGACGGCCTCGTCTCCACGGCGAGCCTGATCGTGGGCGTGGCGTCGGCCAGCGCCGGTCGCAGCGAGATGCTGATTGCCGGCGTCGCAGGCCTCGTCGCGGGCGCCATGTCGATGGCCGCAGGTGAGTATGTGTCGGTCAGTTCGCAGTCCGACACCGAACTCGCCGACATGGCCCGCGAGCGGGCCGAGCTGGCCTCGCAGCCTGAGTTCGAATTGCAGGAACTGGCGGAGATCTACGTCGGTCGAGGGCTGACGTCTGATCTCGCCGCGCAGGTTGCACGGCAACTGACGGATCACGACGCGCTCGGCGCGCACCTGCGCGATGAGCTGGGCATCTCGGAGATCACGAGCGCACGTCCGGTGCAGGCCGGGCTGACCTCGGCCGCCAGCTTCGCCGGTGGTGCGGTGCTGCCGCTCATTACCGCACTCATCGCCCCGTTACCGCAGGTCGTCGCCGTGGTCGGCGGCACGTCACTGCTCTTCCTCATCGGACTTGGTGCTCTGTCTGCGAGGGTCGGTGGTGCGCCGGTGCTCAAGGCCGCGGCACGCGTTGCCTTCTGGGGCGCACTGGCGATGGCCATCACTGCAGCGGTCGGTCGGTTCTTCGGTACGGTGGTGTGAGCCCGGCTCATCTGAGCCACCCCCGGTTCTCCCCGTCCTCAAAAGGACGTCTCACTGACCGCGATCTCGATCGGTTTCCTGGTGACACCCTGCTCCACCGGATTGCACGCGCCGTCTGTCATGCCGGCTGCCTCCCGCGCAAGGAACTCTACGAAACCTGGGAAATGGCGCGGCGCATCCGGCGTCTCTTCCGCGGCGGCCGCGTCGTCGACCTTGCTGCCGGCCACGGCCTGCTCGCACAGGTCCTCCTGATTCTCGATGACACGTCGCCCAGCGCACTGGCGGTCGATACGGCGCTACCGCCATCGAGCGCCAGGCTGCATGATGCGCTGGTCGAGGCGTGGCCCCGGCTGGGAGGACGGATTGCGTTCGAGGGACGTCCCCTCGACAGTGTCGCGCTTGGCGCTGGTGATCTCGTCGTATCGAGCCATGCGTGCGGTTCGCTCACCGATCTCGTCATCAGCCGCGCGACCGCAGCCGGGGCGCGGCTTGCCGTGCTCCCGTGTTGCCACGATCGCAGACAAGGCGATGTCGGCGGGCTATCGGGCTGGGTCGACGCCAGCCTTGCCATCGACGTCATGCGGGCGGTGAAGCTCGAGCAGCAGGGCTATCGGACCTGGACCCAGACCATCCCCGCCGAGATCACGCCGAAGAACCGCCTGCTCCTCGGGGCGCCCGCCCGCAGCGACGTCAATTGACACCCCTCGCGCAAGACTCCTATCCTGTGAGTTGATGCTTTGCGCCCTCCGGCGCTCCCTGCTGCTCTCCGCCGCCACCGTCATCGCGCTCGTCTGCGCGCTCACGATGACGGTGCTGCCGCTCCTCCACGGGGGCGACGACGCCGCGTGCGACCAGTACGCGGAGGTCCATGACAGCTCGCGGCACCACCTCGGCCCTGACGGCACAACACCCGTTGTCCCGCAGCACTGCATCATCTGCCACTGGTCTCAGTGGGCGCGCGGCATTCAGGACGATGCCCCTGCCGTCGCTCCCGCATTTGTCAGCACTCCGGTGGCCAGCCCTGGCGCCGGGCGGCTGCTGGCACACAGCTCGTCGCTCTCCGCTGCGCGCGCCCCGCCTCTCGCCTAAACCTTCTGATCCTGCCTCGCCATTACCGCGGTCTCCGCGGCACGTCCCCTGCATCTGACAGCGGACGGGTGAGGCGTTCATCCCGTTGAGTTCGTGCGCATATTCCGGAGGCCTCGATGCGATCCAGGCGGTTCGTTTCTCTCTGTCTCATCACCATGGCGATGCTGCTCACGCCCGCGCTCGGACGCGCGCAGAATCCAGACCCCCAGGCCCTGCAGCAGGAAATTGATCGACTGAAAGGCCAGCTCGCGGCGCTGCAGCAGCAATACGACGCCCGCCTCGCGGCGCTCGAGGCACGGCTCGGCTCAGGGCCCGCCGCAACCGCGGCCCAGGTCGAGCCGCCGGCCGGACCTCTACCGGCGACGCCGGATACAGGGGTGGGAAGTGGCAAGGTTTTCAACCCCGACATGTCGGTCATCTCGAATTTTGCGGGTGCGGCTGGAAAGAATCCGCGAAGTGACCTGCCGTCGCTCTCAATGAGCGAGGTTGAAGCGGCTTTCCAGGCTGTGGTCGACCCCTATGCCCGGGCCGACGTCTTCCTGTCGATCAGTCCTGACGGCATCGACGTGGAGGAGGGCTACGCCACATTCACTGCGCTGCCGGCCGGGCTTCTGCTCAAGGCCGGCAAGATGCGCGCGCAGTTCGGCAAGGTCAACACGATGCACACGCACGTGCTGCCGTGGACGGACCGGCCGCTCGTGTCGCAGAACCTGCTGGGCGGCGAAGAGGGCCTGTCTGACGCCGGCCTCTCTGTCTCGAAGCTGATTCCCAACAGCTTCATGTTCATCGACGCCACCGGCGAGGTCTACGCGGGCAAATCGGCGGTCTTCCAGAGTGATGCCCGATCTCGGCTGAACTACGTCGGCCGCCTCCGCGGCTACCGCGATGTGACCGAAGGGACGAATCTCGACATCGGCCTGTCGTACGCACATGGCCCGAGCGGAGATTTTCCGGCGCTCGACAAGCAGCTCACCGGAATCGACGCCACCTTCCGCTACCGGCCGCTGCGCCGGGCCATCTACAAGCAGTTCATCGGGCGCACCGAGCTCATCTGGAGCCGGCAGGACATGCCGACCGGTTCGCAGGAGCGTGCCTTCGGGATCTACGGCAGCGCGGACTATCAATTCGCCCAGCGCTGGTTCGTCGGCGTGCGCGGTGATCGCAGTGAACGCGTGCTCAACGGGGCTCTGCGCGACACGGGCGGCTCCCTGGCACTGACATTCCGTCCGAGCGAGTTCAGCCTGGTGCGCGGTCAGTACCGGCGCACGCAGTACGCAGAGGCGATGACCGCCAACGAATTGCTGTTCCAGATCAATTTCGCCATTGGCGCGCACGGCGCGCATCCGTTCTAGGAGAGGTCTTCATGTCCGCATTCATCACTCGTTTCATTCTGCTGGCCACGGCTGTCATCGCTCTGGCCGCCTCTCCGGCAGCGGCCGCCGTGCGTGTCGTGGCCACCACGGAAGATCTCGCCTCGCTCGCGCGCGAGGTCGCCGGCGACAAGGCGACGGTCGTCGCGCTCGCCAAGGGATACCAGGATCCGCACTTCGTCGACCCGAAGCCGAGTTTCATCCTCGAGGTCAGCCGCGCCGATCTGCTGATCGTCGTCGGGCGAGAGATGGAAATCGGCTGGCTGCCGCCGCTCATCACCAGCAGCCGCAATGCGAAGATTCAACCCGGATCAAACGGCTATCTTGATGCGTCATCAAACGTCCGCATCCTCGAAATCCCGACCGGACAGCTCACGCGTGCGATGGGCGACGTGCACCCGCAGGGCAACCCGCACTACTGGCTCGATCCGGCCAACGGCCGACGGATCGCCCAGACCATCAAGAACAAACTCGAGCAGATCTCGCCCGGAGACAAGGCCTACTTCGAGCAGCGCTACGCGGACTTCGACAAGCGCCTCGCGACGGCCGAGGCGCGATGGGATGCGATGATGGCGCCCTACAAGGGCAGGAAGATCGTCACCTATCACCGCTCCTGGCCGAACTTCATGGAACGCTTCGGCCTGGATGTCATGGGCTACGTCGAGCCGAAGCCAGGCATTCCGCCGACGACGGCCCATACCGTGGACCTGATCGGCGAGATGAAACAGCAGGGCGTGAAGCTGATCGTCGCGGAACCGTACTTCGACCTGAAGACGCCGCAGGCGATTGCGTCGCAGGTGGGCGGACAGGTGCTGGTGCTGGCACCGTCGGTGGGCGGGACCAAAGAGGCCACCGACTACATTGGCCTCTTCGACTACAACGTCAATCTGGTGGCCGGCGCCCTCAAGCAGACGGCCGGGAAGTAGGGACGACATGGACTGGTCCATCTTTCAGTTTCTGTTGCCGGCCATTGTCGCGACGCTGATCATTGCCGGCATCCACGCGTACCTGGGTCTGCACGTGGTCGAACGTGGCGTGATCTTCGTCGACCTCTCGCTGGCGCAGATTGCGTCACTCGGCGCGGCCATCGGCGTCTGGCAGGGCTTCGACCCGCACGAGCCTGGCATCTACTGGCTGAGCCTTGCCTTCACGCTCATCGGCGCGCTCATCTTCGCCGTCATCAAGGGGCATGAGGCGAAGATCCCACAGGAGGCCATCATCGGGATCAGCTACGCCGTCGCCTCGGCCGCCGTGATCGTGGCGATGAGCAAGGCCACGGGAGAGGCCGAGCACCTGAAGGACATGCTCGTCGGCAACATCCTGTCAGTGCAGTGGCCGGAGGTCTGGCTGACGGCCGCAATCTACGCCGCGATCGGTGTGTTTCACTGGGTGTTCCGGAAACGCTTCCTTGAGATCTCGACCGACGCCGCGGCGGTCGCGGCCCGCGGCATTTCGGTGCGCTTCTGGGACTTCCTCTTCTACGCCTCGTTCGGCTTCGTCGTCACGCGCTCGGTGGCCATCGCCGGCGTGCTGCTCGTGTTCTGCTACCTGATCGTGCCGTCCGTGGGTGCGATGCTCTACGCGCGCACGATCGGCGGACGGCTGGCGCTCGGCTGGGTGATGGGCATCCTGGTCTCGATTCTCGGCATGTACTTCTCGGTGCTCTTCGACCTGCCGACGGGCGCGACGATTGTCTGCACGTTCGGGATGGTCCTGGCTGTGATGGCGGCACTCCGCCCGCTGATTCGACGCGGTGGTGGGTCCGGATCCCCCGCGCAGGCATAGGTGGACACGATGACGTCGGCGACCGTGAACAGTCCGCGACATGTGCTGTTTGCCAGCCTCGTCGGGACCACGATCGAGTTCTTCGACTTCTATATCTACGGCACAGCCGCGGTACTCGTCTTTCCGCGGCTGTTTTTTCCGGCGTCGGATCCGGCATCGGCCACGCTCGCCTCGCTCGCCACGTTTGCGATTGCGTTCCTGGCGCGGCCGATCGGATCCGCCTTCTTCGGCCATTTCGGCGATCGAGTAGGCCGCAAGACGACCCTGGTGGCGGCGCTGCTCACCATGGGCGTGTCGACGGTCGCCATCGGGCTGCTGCCGACCTACGACACGATCGGCATCGCGGCGCCGCTCCTGCTGGCGCTCTGCCGATTCGGCCAGGGCCTTGGCCTTGGTGGCGAATGGGGTGGTGCCGTATTGCTCGCGATTGAGAACGCTCCGCCGGGGAAGCGGGCGTGGTACGGCATGTTCCCGCAGCTGGGCGCACCCATCGGCTTCCTGCTCTCAGGTGGCATCTTTCTGCTGCTGTCCGAGCAGCTCTCCAACGCGCAGTTCTACGCCTTCGGCTGGCGCATCCCGTTTCTCGCCAGCGCGGCGCTCGTGCTGGTCGGCTTGTACGTCCGCCTCACGATTGCCGAGACACCGATCTTCCGCGATGCGGTGAGCCGGAGCGAGCGCGTGAAGATTCCGATCCTGACGGTCCTGCGCGAGCACGGCGTCACCCTGCTGGTCGGCACGATGAGCTCGCTCGCGACCTTCGTCATCTTCTACCTGATGACGGTATTCACGCTGTCGTGGGGAACGACGATGCTCGGATTCAGCCGCGAAGCCTTTCTTCGCATTCAGTTGCTGGGCGTGGTCTTCTTCGGTCTGGCGATTCCGGTGTCGGCCAGGCTCGCCGAACGGGGCCGGAGACGTGTGCTGATCGGCGCCACCCTCGCCATCATCGCCTTCGGATTGGTGATGGCTCAGCTCTTCGTGGCCGGCACGGTGGGCGCGGCGCTCACGTTGATTATCGGGCTGACGCTGATGGGGCTGACCTACGGCCCGCTCGGCACGGTGCTGTCGGAGCTGTTCCCGACGCCGGTGCGCTACACAGGCAGCTCACTCACCTTCAACCTGGCTGGGATCGTCGGCGCGTCGTTTGCGCCGTACATCGCCACATCACTGGCGAACACGTACGGCCTGCAGTACGTCGGTTACTACCTCTCGGGTGTGGGGGTGGTGACGCTCGTCGGGCTGCTGGCGATCCGCGAAACCCGCGACGCGGATCTGTCCTCGCCCCGGCTCTCCTGAAGCGGCCGGGGCTCGCTACGCCCGGCCGGCGAACTCGCGCGTCTCGGTGTGCACCTTCACTTTTTCCCCCTCCTTGATGAAGAGCGGGACGCGGATTTCGAGCCCGGTCTCGAGCGTGGCCGGCTTGGTGACGCTGCCGCTCGCGGTGTCGCCGCGGACGCCGATTTCGGTCGAGGTCACCGTCAGCTCGACGTGCGCAGGGAACTGCAGGCCAATCGGGTTGCCGTTGTACTTCTGTACCTGCACGAGCACGTTGTCGGCGAGCAACCCGCGGTCCTCGCCCACCATCTCGTTGTTCAGTGTCAGCGTCTCGTAGCTCGCCTGATCCATGAAGTGATAGCCGTCGCCGTCGGCATAGAGGAAGGTCGCCGAGATGGACTCGAGATCGGGCTCGGCGAACTTGTCGCCCGCCTTGAAGGTCTTGTCGAACACGGCGCGGGTCAACAGGTTGCGCATCCTGAGCCGGACCAGCGTCTGCCCGCCACGCGCTGTCGGACGCGAAATCTCCACGTCCAGGGCGTGGTAGGGGGCGTTCTCGAACTCGAAGAACATCTTCCGCTTCACGTCGATCGCTTCAATCAGGGCTGCCATGTGTCCTCGCTTCTCTAAATCGTAACCCGTCACGCCGCTATAATCGCTGCGCAGATGCGCCCAGCCGCCACCGTCCCTCCGGCCGACGCCCAGGCCTGCAGCGTCGATGCGGCCTGGCGCGCGGTGCTCGCGGCGGCGCGGGCCACCGAGCGGATGACGCAGGACGGTCGCGCCGAAACGTTCGCCCTCGACGACAGCGGCCGGCTTCGTTCGGTTCCGCCCGACGATCCGGCGGCATGGCTCCGGTGGTCACCCGCCGAGGGCTGGGCCACGCTGGTCCGAACCGACGCCCCGGGCTATCGCCTGTTCGACCTCTATCTGCCACTCTGCAACGCCACCACGGCGCGGCCGCTCACCATCGGCCATCTTGGCCAGAGCCTTGATGGCTTCATCGCCACCCTCGGCGGTGACTCGCAGTTCGTCACGGGCGAGGAAAATATCGTCCACCTGCACCGGCTGCGCGCGCTGTGCGATGCCGTCATCGTGGGTGCGGGCACCGTGGCCGCCGACAATCCGCAGCTGACCACCCGGCACGTGGAAGGACCCAACCCGCTGCGCGTCGTGTTCGATCCCGCTCGCCGGCTCGATGCGCGCTACGGCATCTTCACCGATACCGCGGCCGACACGCTCTACGTCTGTGCACGACATCTGATGCATGCGGGCGAGACTCACCTCGGGCGTGCGCCGATTCTCGGCATCGACGAAGAGGGTGATGGCACGGCCGTGGCGGATCTGCAACGGCTCGTCCTCGCCCGCGGCTGCAGCCGCATCCTCGTCGAGGGCGGCGGCGTCACGGTGTCGCGCTTTCTGAAGGCCGGGCTGCTCGATCGGCTGCAGGTGGCCGTGGCGCCGTTCTTCATCGGGGAAGGCCGGCCCGCGATCCGTCTTCCGGCCCCGTCGGCCCTCAGTGACTGCGAGCGCCCGCCGCACCGTGTCTTTCAGATGGGTGGCGACGTGCTCTTCGAGCTGGTGCTCCGGGGAGCCTGAG
>CANJYC010000057.1 GCA_947478985.1 Acidobacteriota bacterium
AATCGCTTCAACATGGACAATTCCTTAGGGATCAGTATGTTACAACAGCGCCCGCAGCAGCCCTTCGAGGCGTGAAAACATCCCCCCCTCGGCCCTGGGATCGGCCTCGGGTTTTCGCAGCATCTCCTCTTTTGAGAAGCCGGAGCTGACCTCTCCGGCTGTGGCCCGAGCGGTCCACCAGCTGGACGCGCCGGCCTTCTTATCCCGGATCCTGCCGTCTGGACCCTTTCGGGGCTTGCCGTCCCTGGACCCGTCCTGCGTGCCCTGGCCCCTGGGGGCCTGGCTGCCGGCCGCGGGTAACTCCGCCTTGACCGCCGCTTCCAGGTCGAGCTTGACCGATACCGGAGGCACGAGTGTCGCCCCCGGCCAATCGTGGACGATATTCACGAGCCGGACGGGGTCGATCCTGGCCTGCGGTCTGAACTTTAGGACGACCAGGCGCCCTTCCCGGTCGATGGTCTCGATGCCGAGCCGGTCCGCCATGATGCGGATGCGGCCGTATTCCGCCAGGTTGAGCACGGCGTCTGGTGGGGCACCATACCGGTCGCGCATCTCCTCGAGCGTGCTCTCGAACTCCTTTTCGGTCCGGGCCGCCGCCACCTTGCGGTACACCATCAGCCGCTGGTTCATGTCGGGGATGTAGCTCTCGTCGATCTTCAGATCCACGCGCAGGTTCACCGTCGCACGGAAGTCGTCCTCGAGCTCCTCCCCCTTCAGTTCGCGGACGGTCTCCTCAAGCAGCTTCATGTACATCTCGAAGCCGACGGAATCGATGTGGCCGCTCTGCTCGCCGCCCAGAAGATTCCCGGCGCCGCGGATTTCCAGATCGAGCGCGGCCACGCGAAAGCCGCTGCCAAGGTCGCTGAATTCCCGGATGGCCGAGAGCCGCTTGCGCGCGACCGGCGACAGCGACTCCTGAGGCGGGATGAGAAGGTACGCGTACGCCGGTCGATCCGAGCGTCCCACCCGGCCACGCAGCTGGTACAACTGGGCCAGTCCATAGCGATCGGCGCGGTTGATGATGATCGTGTTGGCGTTCGGGATATCGAGGCCGTTTTCGACAATCGTCGTCGAGAGGAGAATGTCCGCGCGCCGTTCGACGAAGCTGAGCATCGCCTTTTCGAGTTCGTGCTCCGCCATCTGCCCGTGGCCGATGGCGATTCTTGCCTCCGGCACGAGTCGCTGAAGAAGATTGCCGATCGAGAAGATCGACTCGACACGGTTGTGAACGAAGTAGACCTGCCCCCCACGCGCCATCTCGTTCCGGATCGCGCGCTCGATGACCGGTGAATCGAACTTCACGACATTGGTCTGAATCGACAGGCGATCCTTCGGGGGGGTCTCGATGACCGACATGTCGCGGATCCCGACGAGCGACATGTTGAGGGTCCGGGGAATAGGTGTCGCCGTCATCGTCAGCACGTCGACCCGCCTGCGCATCTGCTTGATGCGCTCCTTGTGCGAGACACCGAAGCGCTGCTCCTCGTCGACCACCAGCAACCCAAGGTCCTTGAACACCAAATCCTTCGAGAGGAGCCGATGGGTGCCGACGATGATGTCGATCTTGCCGGCCTCGACGCCGGCGATGATGGCCTTGGTCTCCTGCGCCGTTCTGAAACGGTTGACGACGTCGATTGACACGGGGAATCCGGCAAAACGCTCGCGCAGCGTCTTCGCGTGCTGGAACGCCAGCACCGTCGTCGGTGCCAGGACCGCGACCTGCTTGCCGTCCATCACGGCCTTGAACGCGGCGCGCATCGCCACTTCCGTTTTCCCGTAGCCGACGTCGCCGCACAGCAGGCGATCCATCGGCAACGACGACTCCATGTCCCGCTTGACGTCGGCGATGGCGGCGGCCTGGTCAACGGTCGGTTCGTACGGAAACGCGTCCTCGAACTCCTCCTGCCAGTGGGTGTCCGGTGCGAAGGCGTGGCCCGGAACCGCCTTGCGCTGGGCGTAGAGCTTGAGCAGCTCTCCCGCCATGTCGCGCATGGCCTTCTTGACTCGCGTCTTGGCCTTCTCCCACGTGGTGCCGCCGAGACGGTCGAGCGCGGGCCTGGTGCCGCCGGTGTATTTCTGTATCAGGTCGAGCCGCTCGACCGGAACGAACAGCTTGTCCTCGCCGTGATAGCGAAGTTCGAGGAATTCCTGCGCGTCGGCGGTGCCGCGCACGCCCAACTGCTTGAGCCCGATGAACTCGCCGATGCCGTGGTCGACATGGACGACGAGGTCACCGACCTTCAGGTCGCGCAGATCGGAGAGAAAGGCCTTGCTTGCGCTTCGCCGCTGCTCAGGTGCGCGCCGTTCCTCTTCAAAGACGTCGGTTTCGACGTAGATCTGAAGCGCCGCCTCGGCGAGGCGGAAGCCCCGTGATAGCGACCCGACACCAACCAGCACCGCGGCGTGATGCGCGTCTTCCGCGCGTTCCACAGGAATTGCGAGGATGTCGTATTCCTGCAGGATTTCAACCGCGCGCTCGGCGAGGCCGTGGCTCTTGGCGATGAACAGCACCGCGTCACCGCGCGCGCGTGCCTGACGCAGGTCCACGACCCAGTCGTTGACGCGCCCCTTGAACTCAAGGGCCGGCTGGCACGAGACGTGACGGATCCCCGCATCCGTTGCATCGCCCGCATCCGCTTCGATCGCCAGTTCCTCAAATCGCGGCGCATGCACCGCCCGCTCAGCGATCTCGTCCCAGGTGACGAAGGCCTCGTCGGGTGGCCGCGCCACCACGTGCCCGCGGCCCGCGGCCTCGCCGTAACTCACCTCGAGCTGGCCGCGAATCTTGCGTGCCTGCGCTTCGACCTCCTCGAACTCCGACACGAGGATCTGCAGGCCACGGGCGGCGCCAAAGAACTCGAGCGCGGAGGTTGACTCGGTCTCGTCGTCGAACCGCTCCCGAACCGGAACCAGAAGCACCTGGTCGGTGGAGCCGGTCGATCGCTGTGTCGCCGGATCGTAGCGACGCAGCGATTCCACCATGTCGCCGATGAACTCGATGCGGACGGGCTCGGTGTCTCCCGCCGGAAAAATGTCGACAATTCCGCCGCGAATCGCGAAGGCCCCTGGCTCATCAACCGGATCCTCGCGCGTGAAGCCGGCATCGACGAGGAGATCCGCGAGCGCGAGTGGTTCGATCTCGGTGCCGGTTCTGATTTCGAGCGATGCCTGTAGCAGCCTGGCGGGCGGGCTGAGGCGGGGGAGCAGGGCCGGTGCCGACGCCACGATCAGGCGCGCAGTCCCCGTCGCAGCGGCGTGCAGCGCCCGGGCTCGCACCGCCGCGACGCGGAAGTGCGGTGTCATGCCTCGATAGGGATCGACCTGTTGTGACGGAAACGGAAGCACCGCCTGATCGGTTGCCGTCTCGGACGCACCTTCGAGCGCGCCGTAGAAAAAGCGGGCGTCGGCGGTGAGCTGCTCCACGTCCTTGTCGGTTGGGACGACCAGGATCGTGGCACCGGTGGCGGCTCGCGCTGCGGCGACGGCCGCCAGCGCCTTCGCCGCCGGCGTCAGGCCCGCCGTGACGGGTCGAAGTCGATCCAGCGTGGTCTTGGCGGCCGCCCGGCTGAGCAGCGCCCGAAGCGTGAGGGAGGGACTCGCGGTTGTCAGAACCCTGTCATTGTCCCACGCGCGGAGAACCCATGGCGGGACCCGAACCTCCTGATGCCCAAGGTCCGGCGGAATGCAGGATGGCATCGGCGACGAAATCGGCCAGCCGGTGATTGCCCGCCAGCGTGTAATGACAGCAGTTGTCCATATAAACCGCCGACGGCTCGGTATCGAACGCGTGCGTCGCGTCGAAATACCTGATTTTCCCTTTCAGTGACCCGGCCCCATTCGGACCCGTGAGGACCGGATACCCCTGTTCGACGCTCCGCTTGAAGGGCGAGGCATCGCTTTTCGCCACGCGAGCCTCGTCAGCGCTGAATCGACGCACCGTGTAGTACTGGTTCGGCTGGAGAAAGTGGAAGTAGGGGACGTTGAGGCTGGCGAGCATGTCGTTCATCTGCAGGGACGCCCGCGCCCACTGCTGCGCGATCGCTTCGAAGAGCACCACTCCCTCCCTGGGCTCGACCTCGGGCGTCACGCGAACCACCGAGGTCGCGCGCGGATTCGAGGGAAGGTTGGCGAACCGCCCCTGTTCTCTGTGGTAGTCGTCGAGCGTCCGCTCGTATAACCGTTCCAGCACGAAGTTGATGGCCGCGGAATGGTTGTCGGCCAGGCGTGTCGCCAGGCTGTTGAGCCGTTCTTTATACGCATCGATCGCGGCGAGCGATCGGAGCTTCTCCGGTGTGAGGGTGGAACGGTCCAGCACGTTGATCAGCGGATCCATATGCTGAAAGCTCGGCATCGACACGTCGAACCCGTGCTGGTGGTTGAGCTCGCCCAGCGCCACTTCATTGAGTCCATCAATGTTGACGACGAGGTCGAACGTCTGCCCGATGGACAGGAAGTAGGCCAGCACCAGCAGGTGCTGCGGCTGCTTGTAGCCTTCATGGCTGAAACAGAGCGGGACCAGCTCCCGGTTCCGGAAGTACGGATTCTGGCGCAGCTGGCTCATGAGCCGATCGGCGCCCAGCTGGCAGAACCAGACACCAACCGATCCCCCGAACAGGCCGATCACGTATTGCCTGTCGCTAGTCTTCGTGAACGGATAGTTGTGCGGCGACACGAACCCGAAGTTGTTGGTGAGCCGCGGCGTGAGCGGGACATCCGGATCGCGCAGCGCGTCGGGAATGTTGAACGCAAATCCCGGCGCGTGCGTGGGGCCGAAGTACGGGTGAAGCGCGTCTCCGGTCAGCCGCCCCTCGTCGTTCTCCTGAATCCGCTCGTACGGCGGACGCGCCCCGTAGAACAGCGCACCGTGATCGACATAGTAGGCAGCGAGACCGACTAGCTCGGCAAGCGCGCCGAACAGCAGCAGATTGACGGCGATGATGCCGACAGTTCGTCGTGACATGCGCTAATCAGGGATGAGTGTTGACGCGTAGTCGACCCGCCGCGCCGGGTCCTGCTGATCCTTGCGGAGGATACAGCGACCGATGGCCAGCATGTCGAGACCTGTTCCCATGAAGCAGCGGAACGCATCCTCCGGCGTGCAGACGATCGGTTCACCTCGCACGTTGAAGCTGGTGTTCACGAGCATCGGGCAACCGGTCTTGCTCTTGAAGGCCTCGAGCAGCTGGTGATAGAGCGGGTGCGTCACGGCATCCACGGTCTGAATCCTGGCCGAATAGTCGACGTGTGTGACTGCCGGAATGCCGGAGCGAGCCACGTTCAGCTTGTCGATGCCGAAGAGGTGCTGTTCGGCATCGGTCATCTCGCGCCGCCGCGATGGCGAGACATCGGCGACCAGCAGCATGTAGGGGCTCTCGCGGTCGAGCTCGAACCACTCTGCGACGTCGTCCTTGAGGACCGACGGCGCAAACGGCCTGAAGCTCTCCCGGAACTTGACCTTCAGGTTGAGCACCTTCTGCATCGATGGGGATCGCGGGTCTCCGAGAATCGACCGCGCCCCCAGCGCGCGCGGGCCGAACTCCATCCGGCCCTGGAACCATCCGACGGCCAGTTCATCGGCCAGACCGGTCGCCACGGTGTCGACCAGAGCGGTATCATCGGCAGCCACCTCGAAGTGCGCACCCGCACCTCGCAGTCGTGTCTCGATGTCATCCTGCGCCCAGTTGGGTCCGAGGTAACTTCCAGACATGCCATCGGACCCTTGGTGCGCCACACGGGGCTGCTCCAGGTGCGAGTGGTAGGCCGCGAGCGCCGCACCGATGGCACCGCCCGCATCTCCTGCCGCTGGCTGGATCCAGATATTCGCAAAACGGCCGTCGCGTAGAACCTTACCGTTGGCCACGCAATTGAGCGCCACACCGCCGGCGAGGCAGAGGTTAGGAATCGTGAACTCCGCGGCGAGCGCCCGCGTCAGCCTCAACAGCACGTCGTCGGTCACCGCCTGAATCGACGCAGCGATGTCCATGTGGAACTGTTCGAGCGGCTCATCCGGCCGCCGGGCAGGCCGGCCGAACAGGGCGTCGAATCGCGCGTTCGTCATCCGCAGCCCGGTGCAGTAATCGAAGTAGTCGAGATTGAGCCGGAACGTGCCGTCCGCCTTCACATCGATGAGCGTCTTCAGGATCTGCGGCGCAAAGCGCGGCGTGCCGTACGGCGCGAGCCCCATGACCTTGTACTCGCCGGAGTTGACCCGAAAGCCGGTGTAGTAGGTGAACGCGGAGCAGAGCAGCCCGAGGGAATGAGGAAAGTGAATTTCCCGGACGGTTTCGAGCGCGCGACCGCGTCCGATGCTCACCGATGTCGTCGCCCACTCGCCGACCCCGTCCATCGTGAGCACCACGGCCTCTGAGAATGGCGACGGAAAGTAGGCGCTGGCTGCGTGGCTCTGGTGGTGTTCGGCAAACAGCAGCCGATCGCGTAGCGGTCGTGCGAAGCCGAGCGCGCGGAGTTCCCGTGCGAGCAGATCCTTCTGGAACAGTTTCTCCCGGATCCAGAGAGGCAGCGCCATGGCAAAGCTGCGGTAGCCACGTGGCGCGAAGGCCAGATAGGTTTCGAGCAGCCGCTCAAACTTGACGAACGGCTTTTCGTAGAAGGCGATGTAGTCGATCTCGTCACCGCCTACGGCTGCGGCCTCCAGGCAGTAGCGGACAGCGTTGGCGGGAAAACGCGCGTCGTGCTTGCGGCGCGTGAAGCGCTCTTCCTGCGCAGCAGCCACGATGCGGCCGTCCACGACGAGCGCCGCCGCGCTGTCGTGATAGAAGGCCGATACCCCGAGAATGCGCATCGGGGGTCAGAAGATCGTGTAGATGAACGGCGCCAGCACGCTGCCCTTGGCGAGAATGAGCAGACCGCCGAACAGGAGCAGCACGAGGATGAGCGGCAGCAGCCAGAACTTCTTCCGCGTTGCCATGTATGCCCAGAACTCCCGCACGAATTCCATATCTGCTCCTAGAACTGCTGGTCCATCCGCGAGTGTGGCTGCTGTCGGCGATCGATCCAGTAAGTCGCGGCCGACGGGTCCGGACACATGCCGGCTGCGCGTCCTTTCCCAATCATCCGCAGGACGAGGCCGAACGGTGTCACCACGAAGTAGAAGAGCGCCCCCATCACCACCGGGTTGACGATGCGGTGCATGACCAGGCCGAGCCGCAGCCAGAGCTGATTGAGCGGTGCCAGCACGGTCGGCATGACGAGCGCGGACGCCAGAAAGAACGCCGCGACCTCCAGGGCCCAGACGCGTATCGGTCTGTGGCTCCACGCCGGTGCCAGCGCCACTAAGGTGAACACCGCTGTGAAGAGCAGGCCGAACGACCGGTCTGAGGGACCAACGGCCGGCTCGTCGCGATGGAGCGGTTCGTGGGTGTCGGAGGCGCGGCTCGTCTTCGTGCCCGTCACGTCGTGAGCGCCCGCACGCGCGCGATGATATTGGTGCTCGAATGTCCTGGCGCCAGCTCGACGCGCACCACGCGTCCGCCGCGGGCTTCGACCACGTCGCGACCGACAATGCGGTCCTCGGCCCAATCCGCGCCCTTCACAAGGACATCCGGCTGGATTCGGCTGATGACGTCGTGCGGCGTGTCCTCATCGAAGATCACAGCCACGTCGACCGAGGCCAGCGCGCGGAGCATTTCAGCGCGCTCTCGCTCAGGGTTCATCGGGCGCAGCGGACCTTTGATGGCCTGGACGGACCGGTCTGAGTTCACTGCCACGATGAGGGCGTCGCCGAGCGCACGCGCGTCGCGCAGGTAGCGCACGTGTCCTGGATGAAGCAGATCAAAGACACCGTTGGTGAAGACCACCGTGCCACCACGCGCCCGAACGGCGGCCGCGAAGGCCGCCGCTTCATCGACGCTCGACACGACCGGACCCGACTCGTGCATCACAAGCCTTTGATTGAGAGGCCGCCCGAAAAGCGCCACGCGTGCGGCGGACGGAAGATGCCCGCCTCCTTGAGGCGCGATGTCACCCGGAAGGTGTACCGCAGGCGGTGGTAATCGTAGGGCGTGCCGTTCGCGCGATGCGCGGCGACATCAAGCTTGTAAGTGCCTTCCACCAGGTCGAGCCGATCAATCCTGAAACTCACCTCGCCTGCCCCTGTGATGTCTCCGCCGGTGGCACCCTCAATGTGCGTGTTCGTCCCGTAACAGCACACGCCGTCGGTATTGAAAAGTCCGATCCCTATGACGACGTCGTTCACCGGCGCGGCGGCACGAAGCGCGAGCCTGATCTCGAACGGCTGGCCGGACTCGAAAACGTGATTCTCGTGCCCCTCCGCATCTAGCACATCGACGCGGACGATCTCCACTTCGCGCGAACCCCAGCGCCCTTCGACGGCCTGGAACATGTCAGGGGGCCCGTCAGCGTGAGTGTCGGCCTCCGCGTTCACCCGTGATGCATCAGCGAGTTGAGCGTTCTCGCCCTCCGACACCGCCATCAGATACGCGTCGATGACACGTTTGGGGTCACCCTGGGCGCGGACCAGCCCGCCGTCGAGCCACAGCGCCTCGTCGCAGTATCGGGTCACCATGTCGAGGGAGTGCGTGACGATGAGAACCGTCCGCCCGCGCCGCCTGAACTCGGCAAACTTGTCGAGGCATTTGTGAGTGAAGGCCTCGTCGCCAACGGCAAGCACCTCGTCGACGAGCAGGACCTCGGGATCGACATGAATGGCCACGGCGAACCCGAGCCGCATGTACATGCCAGACGAGTACGTCTTCACCGGGGCATCGATAAAGTCCTCGATCTCGGCAAAGCGGACGATCTCGTCGAACCGCGCCGCAATCTCGCGCTTCGTCATCCCGAGCATCATCCCGTTGATGAAGACGTTCTCGCGACCGGAGATCTCGGGGTGAAAGCCGGCGCCCAACTCAATCAGTGCTGAGAGCCTCCCCTGCACACGCACGGTGCCGGCCGTGGGACGCCCAATGCCGGCTATGAGCTTGAGCATCGTGCTCTTCCCAGAGCCGTTGCGGCCGACGATGCCAAATGTCCGGCCAGCCGCGACATCGAAGGAGACTCCTTTCAAGGCCTCAAAGGCGTCCTCCGGCTTGAGGTCGCGCAGCACCTGACCGGACAGCAGCGCGCTCTTGAATGTCGAGAACTGCTTCCGCCGGCCGAAACGCTGGTAGACCTTACGGACGTCTCGCACTTCGATTGCGTGGCCCGCCGTCCCCATATCCGTACCAGGCGCTCCGTCGCTCACACTTCCTCCGCAAGGGTGTCGCGCAGCCGGTCGAAGATGAAGTAGCCCGTGAAGAAGATGACTACGGCTTCGGCGCCGACGACTCCAAGGCGCCACCATTCCGTGAACGGACCCGGTCTGAACAGGACGTCCTGATAGGCGACGGCAAGGTGTGTGAACGGGTTGAGGTTCAGCAACCGCCCCATGGTGCCGGGTGCGCGCGACAGCGGATAGATGATGGGGGTCGCGAAGAACCACAGCGTGAGCAGGTTCTGGAGCAGGTCGCG
>CANJYC010000058.1 GCA_947478985.1 Acidobacteriota bacterium
GGTGCGATTCAACTGCCCCGCGGCCGGCCAGTATCGCGTCGTGGAATTCACAGCGAGCCCGATCATCGATGCCACCGCCAACCGCTGCGACCCGGCTGTGTACCAGTTCCCGGATCCTGACGCGGCGGCGCTCCCCAACCTGGACGGTCCCGTGATCCTTCTGCCAGGTGGCGCGCAGTTCGGCGCCCTCTCCGACCTCGAAATTGACGTCACGGGACGCATCACCCCGCTGACCGGGTGCCCCGCGTGTGCGGCCGCAGCGCCACCAGCGAGCATCGTCCTGACCGATGGCACGCAGACAAAGACAATCACGGTTTCTGGCAGTGGCCAAGTCCAACTCCCGTAGGCCGCTGCGTTCGGACGCGGGCTTCACGCTCGTGGAGGTCCTCGTCTGTACGCTCATCCTGACCATCGGCATGGTGGCGGTGGCCGGGCTGATGGGCGTGTCGACCGGCATGCACCAAAACGCCCGCGAGGCGAGCCAGTCCACCCGTCTGGCGCAGAGAAAGCTCGACGAGCTGATGAAGCTCAACTTCGGCACCGCGCCAGCCGTGGCGGTCGGCGGCAACCTCACGGCCAATGTCGCCAATTATTTTGATTCACCAGTGGCCGGCGTGACCCGCCGCTGGCAGGTGCAGGCTGGCCCGGCAGCCAGCACGCGAGTCGTGACGGTTCGCGTGGTGAATCTCCGCGCCGCCCAATACGGCCGCCAGGTCGACCTGAGCACCATCATCCGCCAATGGTGAAACACAGCGAGGCGGGGTTCACGCTCGTGGAGTTCCTGATTGCAGCCGCGATCATGACGGCCGTGCTCGGCGGCACGATCTCGATCGCCACGCAGATGCAACGCGCGTACAGCACACAGCTCGAGGACGTGTCGGCACAGCAGGAAGGGCGCTTCGCCCTCGATTGGATCACGCGGGCGCTGCGTTCTGCCGGCAGCAATGCCTACAGCATCGTCACCTCGCCCTGCCCCGCAGCCAACACGACCTTCCAGGCGATTCGACTCGATCCCAACGGCAACGGCATCCAGGACGACGTGCGGATTCAGGCGGACATCAACCCGTCGAACGGCCTCCTGACAGGCACGGGTGGCGGCTGCAACACCAATCCGGAGGCCGGCGAGGACATCACCATCGCTCACGACCCGGTTGGCCTGGTGATTACGAGGAAGGACAATCGCGTGGGGGGCCTCACGGAGACGATGACGGACCCCATCTTCACGTCACTGCGGTTCACGTATCTCGACTCCGGGCGGGTTGCGACTGCCGTGGCCGCTTCTATCGCCTACGCGCAGATCAGCGTGACGGTCCGGTCGCGCGCGCCAAATCCCAATACGGGGCAGTATCCGACCACCACATTGCAGTCCGAGGTCCGGCTCCGTGCCCGGTAGTTTCATGACGAGGGTGGCCATGGTTCAACGTCTTCGTGCGGCCCGCGACGAGGAGCGCGGCATCGCGCTCATCAGCGTCATGCTGCTGCTGATGCTCGTTACCGCCCTCGCCACGGCGCTCGCCGTGAGCGGTCAGACGGAAACGCTCATCGCGCGCAACGAACAGTCGGCCGCGCAGGCCGAGGCCGCGGCGGAAGCCGGACTCAATTACGGCGTCCAGGTCATGATCGACAAGCTCGCGCTCTGGCAAGCGGACGGATTCGCCGACTCGACGCTCGCCATCTCAGCCCTGTTGCGCGGCCCGGACGGGGCGAGCGGCAATGCCGGCACGGACGCCGACAACTTCAGCATCGAACAACTGTTCGGCACAGCCGCGCCGGCCGCACCGATTGCGCATGACGTCCTTGCGGGCGTGCCTGACGCGCGCTTCATCGTGCGTCTCGCAGACGATACAGGCGGGGTTGGCGAAGACGGCCAGGCGCTCGTGGACGTCAACGACAAGGTGGTCATCCGGTCCACAGGCTATGGCCAGGGCAACACCGAGGTCACGCTCGAGGCCGTGCTCGGACTCATGTCCCTGCCGGCTGTGGTGACCAACGGGAGCCTGACCATTTCCGGAAATCCTGACATCACCGGCTCGTCGGGGGGCGTCCACTCGAACACCAACCTCAGCATCTCCGGCAATCCCGACATCGCACAGGACGCCACCGGGTCTGGCACCTATAGCGAAACAGGGCACCCGGACATCGGCGGCGTCAAGGGTGGCGGAACACCGGTGATCACGGTGCCGCCTGTCCGAGCGATCGATCACTACGCACAGGCCGACTTCGTCCTCACCTCGGACGGGCGGGTGAAGAACCGCGCGACCGACGCCGTGCTCTGCGACGCATCCGCTAACGGCAATGCCTGCAGCGGAGCGTATAGCTGGGTCTACAACGGCAGCGTCGTCAGCCCGGAGTGGCGCATCAGCGGCAACTCCGCCATCAACGGGACCTTCTACGTGCAGGGCAAGGCTCGTATCTCCGGCAATCCAGGCAATGGCGGCGCCGCTGACCCGGCGATTACCATCATCGCGGAGGGCGATATCGAGATCAGTGGGAACCCTGAATTCCGACCCGACACGCCGGAGCTGCTGTTTGTGACCAACGGCGACCTCAAGATCAGCGGCGATTCGGAAACGTCGCTGGCATTCGAAGGACAGATGCTCGTGCATGAACAGGTCATGTTGAGCGGCAATCCCACGTTGAGCGGACAGCTCCTGGTTGAAGACGCCGTCAACCTGAGCCACCTGGTCGACGCGAACACCATCAGCGGAAACGCCACCATCTCCTATAACGGGACAATCGGCGGCAGTGCCTATCACGTGGCCGCCTGGCGGGAGGTTCGATAGGTGGGCCTCCAGCCTTCACCTGACGCAGGCTGGCACCGTTCCATGCTGCGTGCCCTCGCCTGCTGCGCGGTCATCATTGGCGCCCTCGTCGCTGGCGAGCACTCGTTACGCGCACAGTCGCTCGCGGACGTCGCGCGGCGGGAAAAGGCACGGCGAGCCGCGCAGGAGAAAGGGCGCACGTACACCGATACCGACCTGCCGCCCGTCGATGCGGCGCCGCCTCCGGTGGCACCACCGTCCACACCTTCCCCAGCCCCGGGAACCACTCCGGCAAGCCCTCGGGATGAGGTCGCGTCCACGACGAACGCGGCCGCCTCTGAGCAACCAGCCAAAGCGCGGGAGAAGCGAGACGAACCGTATTGGCGCGCGCGTGCCAAGGCGCTGCACGATCGGATAGCCAAGGCCAATGCCGATGTCGCTGCCACACGATCCCGGCTGGATGCGCTCGACGCCGCCCCCCCGTCGCCGGCAAATGCGCAGGAGCGCGCGGTCACGGCAGCCACGATCAAGCGGCTACAGGACAACGCCCAGTCCTTGCTCGATGAGCTGGGGCGATTCAACGCGCTGACCACCACGCTCAAAATCCCAGCCGACTGGATTCGGTAACGCGCACGTCGTCCGCTCGTCACGGCAATCGCGTACGTGCCGGCCCCGGCACGGCGCACAATCTGACGCCTGAGTGCGACCGCACCGTGTCCGCCCTGTCCTAACACACGCATTTCCGCTGACTTCCGCACGTTTCCTCGAACGGCAGCGTCGTTGCTCTCACATGGCCTCACCTGGGTGCCTCGCTGGGAGCGGCTATGCCGACAGCTCGAGTGCAATTCGGTGTGTGCGTAACGGCCGGCGCACTGTGCCTGGCTCTTGTGATCCACCTGCGCGGGGAAGGCGCCACGCCGCCAGCATCACGTCTATCTGTGAGCGCACTGGCGCCCGTCGTCACGGTGGCATCAGGATTCGACGCACTCGCCGGCATCGCCGTGGAGTCCGATGGGGCGATCGTGGTCATCGACCGGGAGCGCGGCACGCTCGGCCGGATCGATAGCACCGGTCGCCGCCGCGTGCTGCTCGACAACCTGCGCAACCCGACCGGCGTCGCGGTCGACACGACAGGGGGCGTCCTGGTGCTGGACATGGGTGGACGGCGCCTGCTGCGCCGCACGAATGACGGACAAATGGTCATCGTCTCCTCGACCCTCAATCGGGCCAGTGCCATAGCCGTGGGCCCGGACGGCCGCATCTGGCTCGCCGCCCGCCGTGCCACGGACCGCAATAACAACGGCGTCGCTCGCGATGACGATGACGATGACCGTGCCCTCGGACCTGACGACGAGGCCGAGAGGAGTCCCGCAACGGAGTACGTGATCGGGCATGTGAATGAGGCCGGGGCGCTCGTCGCCGACGCCTCGGGGTTCATGAGGGTGCGAGGTCTCGCCGCGGACAACGGTGCGGTCTATGTCGCCTTGATGCGACTCGCGACCGAGCGTGGCCGATCCCGTACCACGCTGGTGCGCCTGCCAGTCCGCCCGGACGGAAGTGCCGGGCCAGCGGAGCCGCTGCTGCACGATATCCCTCGACAGCCAACGAGCGTCGCGGTCGATTCCACCGGCGCGTTGTTCATCAGCGGACAGGCGGACGGCAGCGATGGCCACGGCAATGCGACGGGCGTGATTGTGAAGCATCAGCCTGGCGATCGGATCGTGACGTTCGCCTCCTGGCTGAGCAGCCCGGCGGGGCTCGCGTTTGCTCCGAATGGCGATCTGATCGCGATCGAGCGGGAGGACCGACACCGTGTGATCCGTTTCCGCGCCCCAGCCCCACCAACTCTTCCCGTGCCCGCGTTTGCCAATCGCACGCCGCTGATGCTGCCAGGACACACCGTCGAGCGTGCCCGCATCACGCTGAGCAGGACCGACCAGCTCCACGCCACGCTCACCACCGCGCAGGCCGATGCCCGGGGCACGTTCATCGTGACGGTGCCACTGACGCCCAACGCCACCAGCGACCTCGCGCTCATCGCCACCGGCTCGGCCGGAGAGGGACTCGTCAGCCAGGCGTTCGCCATGCGCATCGTGCACGACAACATCCCGCCCGTGCTCGTCATGCTTGCCCCGGCGACCGGTCTGCATGCGGCGGCATTCGTGCCTGTCCGTGCGCGTGCGGACGATGAACGGAGCGGCGTTGCGGCGCTCTCCTGGAGCGTGGACGGCGCGGGCGGCGAGCGGATCGACAATCTCACGCCTGCATCGCCGCTCATTGCAACGTCCACGCTCTCCACAACAGTCCTGACGGAGGGGCCTCATGACCTCGCGGTGAGCGCGATCGATCGTGCCGGCAATCGCGCGATGGCCACCACCGCCTTCCTCGTCGACCGTGCCGCACCAGAGACCCTGATCGTGAGCGGGCCGGCAGACACCATCGCCGAGCGGACCGCCACGTTCACCGTGTCGGGCACTGATGCTTGGAGCGCCGCCACACGACTCGACTTCACCTGGCACCTTGACGGTGCACCGTGGTCACCGTTCGAGCCGCGGACGGCAATCGAGCTGCGCGCGCTCACGCCAGGCACGCACCGCTTCGAAGCACGGGCACGCGATGAAGCCGGCAATGAGGACGTCACCCCGGCGGTGCGGATCTTCACCGTGCAGTCGCTCAGCGTCCGCATCGTCGAACCCGCTGCGGGCGCCACCGTGACCACGCGCAGCGTCTGGGTACGCGGTCGTGTCGAGGGCGGCACCGGAGCGGTCACCGTGAACATCGTGATGCCGGCAGGGTTCGCCGGCACGTTGGGTGGTCCCGTCGAGGGCGGCATGTTTGCGCTTGAGGTGCCCGCAGACGCGGCCTTCACCCCGTTGACGATCCGGGCGATGGACGCCTCCGGCGTCACCGCGCAAGCCTCTACGCCTGTAATGTTCGTGGGCGGCAGCGACCTCGAGCAGTCGCTGGCGTTCTGGCCACCGGGCGGTTCCGCGCCGCTGACCGTGCGGATCGGACTGGAGGGACTGCGCGACACGGAGGTCTCTATCGATCTCGATGGCGACGGCCTGATCGATTTCGAAGGACAGCCGGCGGAGGAGGAACGTGTCGTGACCTACGACCAACCCGGCATCTACCTGCCCACGGTGCGGTTCGTGGGCGATGACGGCGCAGTCGTCACCCGCCGCGGCCTCGTCGAGGTCTACGACCGCCCGGCACTGGACGCGCAACTCCAGGCCACCTGGAGCGCGTTCACGGCGGCGCTTCGGACAGGTGATGTGGACCTGGCGGTCTCCTTCATCGCAGCGGAGCGACGGCAGCCGTGGATCGACTATCTGAGGGCCCTGCCGGCGGACAGACTTGCCGATGTCGACCGCCTGTTTACGTCGATCACCCTCGTTGATGTCGGAGCAGGCGGGGCGCAGTACGAGATGGTGGCCGAACGCGACGGGCTGCTCTATTCCTATGCCGTCTGGTTTCAGGTGGACAGCGACGGCCGGTGGCGACTGTGGCAATTCTGAGTGTGCGGGCCCTGCGCCTCTGCTCGATCCTCTGGCTCGTGGCCGTGTCGACAGCCTGCCGGAACGGCGCCGACGTGCGCGGCCCGTTCAGTGGCCGGATCGTGGATGCCGACACTGGACAGCCGATTGAGGGCGCAGTGGTGGTCGTCGCCTGGACGCACCTCATGAACTACTTCGAAGGCGGCCGGCGCGAGGTGGATTCGCGCGAAACGATCACCGACAGGCAGGGGCGGTGGGATATTCCGGAACGGGTCACGCCGCCATGGGAGGGCGGCCTCGCGGGCGTGCTCCGCCGGTTCTATGTGTTCGCCATTGAACACGACGTCGTGGACGCGAGCGGCACTCCGTTCGATGAGTACCTCCCGCAACGGACCTCCACCGTCACCACTATGCGCCGACTGACATCGCGCGACGAGCGCTGCAGACGCCTACCGTTCGTCTCCATCCAGATGTCCGCCGATACCGCGGGCAGGAGCCCTCGGTTCCGGGCGGCGCTTCAACGCGAGCGAATTGAGATGGCATGCGATGAACGCGAAAGGAGCCAACCATGAATGGTCGATCGATGTGGCGATGCCTACTGGGACTCGTGGTGGCCGTGTCAGCCTCGACTTCGGTCCATGCCCTGAACGTTTCGACCCATCTGCTGATCAATCTCGCAGCGGCGGGCAGCGGCACCCTAGACGACTACGTCGAGACATTTGACCGGTACTTGCGCGACTCACTTGGTCTCGTCGATGGCCGGAACACGACACTGACAGTCGGCAGTCATCCCCTAACGGCGGAAGAGTGGCTCGCCGAAGGCGGCGTGCGGGAAGACGACGGCTCCTCGTGGTCGACCACCGCGCGCTTCTTCCGCCATTTCCACAACCCGCTGCTGTCGTGGGATCAGGCGGGACTGCGGACGCGCTATCCATTCTTTCCACTTCCCCACCAGTACACCTCCTCCGTGCACTGGATGCAGACGGCGCGCCAGCGCCACAGCGACGGCGGGTCCGTCGGTCCAGACTCGGCCTGGCTGGATGCCCGCTCGCTCTACTTCCTGGCGCTGACGACCCCGGATCGCGCTGAGCGCGAGGCGCTGACGGCGTCGCTGTTTCGCACGCTCGGGCAACTCATGCACCTCGTTGTGGATGCGTCGGTGCCTGAACATGTCCGCAACGATCCTCATCCCTTTGGCACGTTGTCGCGCGAGGTCTTGCGAAGCCGGACCGCTACCAACTACGAGTACTGGGTGTCGGATGAACAGCGGCGGCTCGGCGATGCCGCCTTCACCGCGCGCTACCTGTCTGCGCCGATTGGTGTCGACTCTCGAATCTTCCAAGTCCAGCCGCCACCGGGTGACACGGTCGCCACCGTCCCCGTCGCACGCCTGATCGACGCGGACCGCTATCTCGCTGAGAGACCGGACCCGAACACCACGCTAACCGGATCCGCCGGAATCGCAGAAGTGGCCAACGCGAACTTTTTCAGCGAGGACACGCTGATTGGCGGGGACGGGCAGGGCGGGCCACTTCCCTACCCGCGCCGTGACACGCTCGTCGTGCGCCCTGATGTCCTGGTTCGGCGGACCGATCAACCGGCACCAGGTGCCAATGTCCGTCGCTACTTCGCAAAACCGATCGGGGAAGGACTTCCCAACAGCTTCGCGCTGGCCGAGTGTCGCTTCGATGGGGTGTCCGGCTTTGTCATGCCTTCGCCCTATCCGTGCATGGACGAGGCGGTGTGGCATCAGACGGCGTCAGCGATGCTGCCTCGCGCCGTCGGCTACGCACGCAGCCTGCTGGACTACTTCTTCCGCGGGTCACTCCGCGTGCATCAGGTCCTGACAGACTTCAGCGGGGCGTACATCGACATTGAAAACAGTGCTCCGGAAGCGATGGAAGGCACGTTCGAGATCTACGCGCGTCCAGCGCATGGGACGCCGCAGGAGCGACGTCAGCGTGTCGCGACGGTGAGTGGGGGCGCCACCATCACGCTGCTCCCTGGCGAACGGAAGCGCCTGCCGCTCTCGCTCGAACCGGTCGACGCCGGAACACCGTTCCAGGTGCTCGTCTTCCGCGGACGACTCGGACTGGAACAGGACGCCGTTGTCGGTCGGGTGTTCGAGGTGCCCTACGCGCAAGTCGTCCAGCGCGAGGCGAGCGCACGAATCGCCCAGACGTGCTCGACAGGGACGGCGGCGGGCCGCTGCGACCTTCGCGTCACCCGCCAGGACTATGCGGGCCAGCTGACCACGAACATGTCGACGCCCGTCATCGAGCACGTCGCGGTCGTCGGGACGGGCGCGACGCTGGAACTCGACGGCGTCTCCTACGGGGCACCCGGCTGGCAGCGCCACTCGGCCAGCGACGCGGACCCCAGGCTGTTCATGGTCCACTGGACGAGGCCCACCACATCGAGCCTTCCGAGCGCCGCCCTCAGCGTGACACTGAGCAACGGCGTGGTGGTGATCACCTCACTCGTGGGCTTCGATTCCGGCGTCTCCGATTACGACAAGTTTCTCTACTCCCCGAAAGCGACAGGCGCGGCCTACCTTCTCACCAGCCGGCGCCAGGCCCGATTGAACCTGACGAATCTGACGGCCAGCGGCTTTGTCGGAGAGACCGTCAGCGGCGTCAACAGTCCCACGCTGACGATGGAAGACCTTCGATACGGCCGCATCACACTCCAGCGCGGTCTCGAGGTGCGCAGTGACAGCTACCGCGAGGCCGCGGTGGATGTCTTCGATGTATTTGGTGACCAGGCGGAGGCGCAGGCCGCCTATGCGGCCATTTCGATTCCGACCGCGCCGCATCCGCTTGGACCATTCCTCACATGGGCGGCGACGCTGCGGCAGACCTACGCATGGCCGGACGTCCAGCTCGCCTTTCTTCGCACGTTCGTGTCCGCCAGTCCGGAGACGTTTGCCGTGAC
>CANJYC010000059.1 GCA_947478985.1 Acidobacteriota bacterium
CCGCCCGAGACATCGTCCGCGATCATCATCCGCAACAAGGATCTCGAACAGAGCCACGTCTGCCTCGGGACGCCCGGCTACCGGCAGGACCACGACGCCCGCTATGCGAGCTACGTCCTGAACACGATTCTCGGCGGCTCGATGAGCTCGCGCCTGTTCCAGAACGTCCGCGAGAAGCGCGGACTTGCCTACTCGGTCTTCAGCGGTCTCAGCGCGTATCGTGACGCCGGCTCGATGACGATTTACGCCGGGTGCGCCAACGAGGCGGTCGGCGAGCTCATCGACGTCGTCATCGCGGAACTGCGGCGCATCAAGCAGGAGCCGCCTCCCGCGCCCGAATTGCAGCGCGCCAAGGATCACCTCAAGGGGAGCCTGATGCTCAACCTCGAGAGCACGTCCAGCCGGATGTCGCAGCTGGCACGGCAGGAGATCTACTTCGATCGCCAGTGCGATCTGGACGAAACGCTGCAGGGCGTCGAGCGCGTCACGGGCGCTGATGTCGAGCGCGTGGCGCACGACCTGTTCGCCGATGGTTCGCTCGCGGCGACGGTGCTCGGCAAAGTTGATGGCCTAAACCTTTCACCGGAGCGGCTCGCACTCGGATGATTCCTCGGTACACACACCCCGACATGGGTCGCATCTGGAGCGACCAGCGGAAGTACGAAACGTGGCTGCAGGTCGAGATCGCGGCCTCTGAAGCGATGGCCCGTGCGGGCATCGTGCCGGTCGAGGCCGCGCGGGAGATCCGGGCACGTGGCGGGTTCGACATTGCCCGCATCGAGGCCATCGAGCAGGTGACCCAGCACGACGTCATCGCGTTCACGACGTCGGTCGCCGAGCACGTCGGTCCGGCCGCCCGGTGGCTGCACTTCGGCCTCACCTCCTCGGATGTCATCGACACGGCGCAGGCGCTGCAGATGCGGGACGCGTGCGATGTCCTGCTCTCGGATCTCGAGGGGCTAATGCAGGCCGTCCATGCGCGCGCTGCCGAACACCGGCGCACGCCGATGATCGGGCGCACCCATGGCGTGCACGCCGAGCCGATGACCTTCGGCCTGAAGCTGGCGCTCTGGTACGCCGAACTCGCCCGTGACGTCGCTCGCATTCGCCGTGCCCGTGAAGGGATTTCGGTCGGCATGCTGTCGGGCGCCGTCGGGACGTTTGCGCACCTGCCGCCGGCCATCGAAGCGGATGCGTGCCACGAGCTCGGCCTCGAGCCGGCACCGGTCGCCTCGCAGGTCATCCAGCGCGACCGGCACGCGGAGCTGCTCTCGGCCATCGCCATCACCGGCTCGTCGCTGGAGAAAATTGCGCTCGAGATCAGGGGTCTCCAGAAGACGGAAATCGGCGAGGTCGAGGAGCCCTTCGGCAAGGGTCAGAAAGGCTCCTCGGCGATGCCGCACAAGCGCAACCCCATTGGTTGCGAGCAGGTTGTCGGCATGGCCCGGTTGCTGCGCGCCAACGCCGGGGCCGCCCTCGAGAACAACGCACTGTGGCACGAGCGCGACATTTCGCACTCCTCAGTGGAGCGCGTGATCATTCCCGACAGTTTCATCGCGCTCGACCACATGCTGCGCCGCATGACGCGCATCGTCGCCGGGATGGTGGTCTACCCCGACCGGATGCGGGAAAACCTCGAACGCTCGCGCGGTGTCGTCTTCTCGGGTACCGTGCTGCTGGAACTGGCGCGGCGCGGTGTCTCCCGCGAGCAGGCCTACGAGTGGGTGCAGCGCAACGCGATGCGGGCGTTCCACGAGAAGCGGGACTTCAAGCCGTTGCTGCTGGCTGATCCCGACGTGACAGCGGTGCTGTCGCCGGCGGAGATCGAGCGCAGCTTCGACCTCGACGAGCAGTTCCGCCACGTCGACGATATCTTCGCGCGCGTGTTCGGCAGCGAGGGGACACGATGAGCCACGTGAGCAATCTCACCAGTAACGAGAGGCCTGTCTGATGCGTGCGCGCGTATTCGTTACCTTGAAGCCTTCCGTCTTCGATCCTCAGGGCACCACCGTCACCGAGGCGCTCCATTCCCTTGGCTATGACACCGTGAAGGATGTGCGGCAGGGCAAGTACTTCGAGCTTGAGATCGAGGCCGCCAGTGCCGACGAGGCGCGCCGTCTGGCGTCCGAGGCGGCCGACAAGCTGCTGGCGAACCCCGTGATCGAGAGCTACCGGATCGAGATATGAGGTTCGCGGTCGTCGTCTTTCCCGGATCCAACTGCGACCACGATGCGCTCTACGCTGTCGAGCACGTGCTCGGTCAGACCGCCGCGTTCGTCTGGCATAAGGACACGAGCCTTGGTGATGCCGACGCTGTGATCCTGCCGGGCGGGTTCGCCTACGGCGACTACCTCCGCACCGGCGCCATCGCCCGCTTTTCGCCAATCATGCAGGCGATTAAGACCTTTGCCGCAGCCGGCGGCCCGGTGATTGGCATCTGCAACGGCTTCCAGGTGCTGCTCGAGGCCGGGTTGCTGCCGGGCGCGATGCTGCGCAACCGCAGCGTCCGCTTTCAATGCGAGCATGTGTACGTGAAGGTGGAACAGACGGACACGCCGTTCACGCTTGCCTGTGCGCCGGGTCAGGTGCTGCGCCTCCCAATCGCGCACGGCGAGGGAAACTACTACGCGGAGCCCGACGTGATCGCAAGGCTCGAGCAGCAGCGGCAGGTGGTGTTCCGCTACACGACCGCGCAGGGCGCCGCAACCGCGGAGGCCAATCCCAATGGATCGGTGCACAACATCGCGGGCCTCTGCAACGAGGCGCGAAACGTGGTCGGCCTCATGCCGCACCCTGAGCGAGCGTGCGAGCTGGCGCTCGGGAGCGCCGATGGACTCGTGATGTTCAAGTCTGTCTTGCAGGCAATAAATGGGGTCGGGAGTCATTTATCGAGGACACTTTCTCCGCGATGACGCCCACCGCCCTGAGTGTCCTCAATAAATGACCCCCGACCCCATTTCTCAGCTGCTCGAGCAGCACGGGCTGACGCGCGAGGAGTATCAGCGCATCCTCGACACCCTCGGCCGGGAGCCGACCATCACTGAGCTCGGCATCTACTCCGTCATGTGGTCGGAGCATTGCTCGTACAAGAGCTCGCGCGTCCACCTGAAGACGCTACCGACCACCGGGCCGCGCGTGCTGCAGGGTCCGGGGGAAAACGCCGGCGCGGTCGACATCGGCGACGGCCTGGCGGCCGTCTTCAAGATCGAGTCACACAACCACCCCTCGTTCATCGAGCCCTACCAGGGCGCGGCGACCGGCGTGGGCGGCATCATCCGCGATATCTTCACCATGGGCGCTCGGCCCATCGCGCTGTTGAACTCGCTTCGTTTCGGATCGCTCGATGAGGCGCTCGTGCGCCGCACGTTCGCGGGGGTTGTTGCCGGCATTGCCGGCTACGGCAACAGCATTGGCATCCCGACCGTCGGCGGCGAGATCAACTTCGACGAGAGTTACACCGGCAACCCGCTGGTCAACGTCTTCTGTCTCGGCATCGCGCGCGCCGACGAGATCATCCGCGCCGCAGCGTCAGGCGCCGGCAATGCCGTCTATTACGTCGGAGCCAAGACCGGGCGAGACGGCATCCACGGTGCCACGATGGCGTCGGCCGAGTTCGACGACAAGTCGGCGGAGAAGCGTCCGGCGGTGCAGGTCGGCGATCCGTTCATGGAGAAGCTTCTGCTCGAGGCGTGCCTCGAGGTGATGAAGACCGACACGCTCGTCGGCATTCAGGACATGGGCGCGGCCGGGCTGACCAGTTCCAGCACTGAGATGGGCGCGCGCGGAGGCGCCGGTGTCGAGATTGATGTCGCGCTCGTGCCGCAGCGCGAGACCGGCATGACGCCCTACGAGATCATGCTCTCCGAATCGCAGGAGCGCATGCTGATGGTCGTCAAGAAGGGGCGCGAGGCTGAGGTCGAGCGCATCTTCGAGAAGTGGGATCTGCACGCGGTCCGAATCGGCGAGGTGACAACCGACGGCCGGCTGCGGGTGAAGCACCACGGTGCTGTGGTCGCTGAGATCCCGAACACGTCGTTGACCGACGATGCGCCGCGCTACACGCGCCCGATGGTGGAGCCTGCGTATCTCAAGGACGCTCAGCAACTCTCGCTTGAGTCGCTCGGGCAACCGTCGCCTGCGCCAGACGTCTTCCGGCGCCTCCTGGCCTCGCCGACCGTTGCGAGCAAGCGCTGGGTGTACCGGCAGTACGACCACATGGTGCGCACCAACACCCTCGTTCTGCCAGGGATGGGCGCCGGGGTGGTCCGGGTGAAAGGGACCACGCGCGCGCTGGCGCTCTCGGTCGACTGCAACGCCCGCTTCGTCTATCTCGACCCGTTCGCCGGTGCACAACTGGCGGTCGCCGAGGCCGCCAGGAATGTGGCGTGCGCCGGGGGACAGCCGATCGGCGCCACGAACTGTCTGAACTTCGGCAACCCCCAGCGGCCGGAGATCATGTGGCAGTTCGCGAAGGCGGTCGAAGGCATGGGCGCCGCGTGCCGTGCGCTCGATCTTCCGATTACCGGCGGCAATGTCAGCCTCTACAACGAGACCGACGGCAGTGCCGTGCTGCCGACGCCGGTGCTGGGCGTGGTCGGGCTGATCGAGGACGCCGACCGTGCGGTGCGCCGTGCGTTCCAGGCGCCCGGTGATGTCGTGCTGCTGCTTGGTGAGGGGCGTGAAGAGCTTGGCGGCAGTGAATACCTCAAGGTGATGCACGGCCTCGTGCGCGGGCGACCGCCCGTCCTCGACCTGACACGCGAGGCGGCACTGCAGCGGCTTCTCGTGGCGGGCGCGGCCAGCGGCCTCATCCGCTCGGCACACGACTGCGCCGAGGGCGGTCTGGCCGTGACGCTCGCCGAGTGTTGTTTTGACACCGGTTACGGGATCGAGGCCGCGGTGCCCGCGGTCGAAGGGACGTTCTCGTTCCGGGACATTGCGGCGCTCTTTGGTGAATCGGCGTCACGCGTCGTGGTCTCGGTTGCAGCCAATCGCGCAGATGAGATGATCGCGCTGGCGGCTCGCGCGCTCGTGCCGGCAACGGTCATCGGGCGTGTCGGAGGGGAACGGATCCGCCTGACGATCGACGGGCGGTTCGTCATTGATGAGCCGCTGGCCGACGCCGAAGATCGATGGTCGACGGCGATTGATCGGTATTTCGAGACTAACCACGTCACTGCATAGCGCCGTAAACTGAAAGGGTCGATGTTCGACAAGTTCAAGGACGAGTGCGGCGTCTTCGGCATCTTCGGTCACCCCGAAGCGGCGAACCTCACGTACCTCGGCCTCTACGCCCTGCAGCACCGCGGTCAGGAGAGCGCGGGCATCGCGGCGTCTGACGGCGTCCAGATCCGTCACTCCAAGGCGATGGGCTACGTGAACGAGGCGTTCAACGCCGAGTCGCTGGCCAAACTGCCCGGCACGATGGCCGCCGGACACGTCCGCTATTCGACGGCCGGCGAGAGCCGGGTGTCGAACGCGCAGCCGATTGTCGTCGACAGCATCCACGGACAGTTTGCGATCTGTCATAACGGCAACCTCGTCAACGCCGGTGAGCTGAAGGATCTGCTCGTCCGCGACGGCGCCATCTTCCAGACAAGCAGCGACACCGAGGTCGTGGTCCATCTCTTCGCCCGGTCCCGTGAAGACGGCCCGGAGTCGGCGATCGTCGATGCGTTGTCACAGGTGCGAGGCGCGTTTTCCTTCGTCATCATGACCAAGGACCGCATCGTCGGCGCGCGCGATCCGCACGGATTCCGCCCGCTGGCCATCGGCCGGCTTGGCGACGCCTGGGTGATCTGTTCGGAGACCTGCGCGCTCGATCTCATCGGCGCGACCTACGTGCGTGACGTCGAGCCTGGCGAGATCGTGTTCATCAGCAAGGGCGGCATGCGATCGGTGAAGCCGTTTGCCCCGGCCCAGGCCTCGCAGTGCGTCTTTGAACACGTGTACTTCGCCCGCCCCGACAGCTACGTGTTCGGCGAGAGCGTGAACGAGGTGCGGACGGACCTCGGCCGGAGGCTCGCACGCGAATCCGCCGTAGAAGCGGACGTCATCGTCCCGATTCCCGACTCCGGCGTCTGCGCCGCCGTCGGCTTCGCCGAGCAGTCCGGCATTCCGATGCGGATGGGGCTCATCCGCAATCACTACGTGGGACGGACGTTCATTGAGCCGCAGCAGTCGATCCGCCACTTTGGCGTGCGCGTGAAGCTCAACCCGGTGAAGAGCATCATCGACGGAAAGCGCGTGGTGCTGGTCGACGACTCCATCGTGCGCGGGACCACCAGCCGCAAGATTGTCCGCATGGTGCGCAGTGCAGGCGCCACAGAAGTGCACATGCGCATCAGTTGTCCGCCGACGATTTCACCCTGCTTCTACGGCGTGGACACGCCGCGGCGCTCGGAGTTGATTGCGGCGACACACACGCTCGAAGAGATCCGCAAGTACCTCGATGCCGACAGCGTCGCCTATCTGAGCCTCGACGGCCTCATGGGATCGGTGCGCGGGGGCAAGTCGAAATACTGTTCGTCGTGCTATACGGGCGTCTATCCCGTGGCGTTTCCGCGCGACGAAACCGCGTACCTCCAGCTCGCGCTGAAGCTGAATGGTGAGGTGCCGGTGGCGGCATCGGACGATCCCGGACTCTAACTCGCATGGACTACAAGGATTCCGGCGTCGACATCGACGCAGGCAACGAGGCGGTGCGCCGCATACGCGGTCTCGCGCGCTCCACCTTCACCGCGGGCGTACTCTCCGACATCGGGTCGTTCGGCGGCCTGTTTCAGCTGGAGACCGGCCGCTACCGCGAGCCGGTGCTCGTGTCGAGCGCCGACGGCGTGGGCACGAAGCTGAAGGTGGCGTTCCTCGCGGATCGACACGGCACAGTCGGCATCGATCTGGTGAACCACTGCGTCAACGACATCCTCGTGCAGGGCGCCGAACCCTTGTTCTTTCTCGACTATCTGGCGACGAGCCGGCTGGCGCCTGAGGTGGCTGAGGCCATCGTGGGCGGCATGGCGTCCGCGTGCCGCGATAACGGGTGCGCGCTGCTCGGCGGCGAGACCGCCGAGATGCCAGGCTTCTATGCCGCAGGCGAGTACGACATGGCCGGATTCATCGTCGGCGTGGTCGATCGGCCGCGGCTCATCAACGGTCGCACAATCGCGGTCGGCGACGTGCTGGTCGGGGTGCCGTCATCCGGGCTCCACACCAACGGCTATTCGCTCGCGCGTCGCATCATCTTCGACGGTCTCGGATTGACCGTGGATAGCCACGTGCCCGAGTTGGGTACGACCGTGGCGTCAGCATTGCTCGAGCCGCACCGCTCATACCTGTCGATGATCAAGCCCCTGCTGGCCGGGGGACGAATCAAGGGGATGGCGCACATCACCGGTGGCGGCATCACCGAAAATCTGCCGAGAATCCTGCCGCACGGTACCGCCGCCGTCGTTGATGCCGCATCATGGACCGTGCCGCCGATCTTCACCTGGCTGCAGCAGGCGGGCCGCGTGCCGGTGGACGACATGTTGCGCACCTTCAACATGGGCATTGGCCTCGTGATTGTGACCACGCGCAGCGACGCCGAGCCGCTGATCGAGGAACTGGCCGCGCGCGGCGGCCGGGATGCCCGTCTCATCGGCGAGATCGTCCCAGGCGAACCCCCGAGCGTCAGCTATACCAACCTCTAATGTAAAAAAGGGGTCGGGAGTCATTTGTTGAGGACACCCGGGCATATCGCGAGTCTTGGCCGGCCACGTTTCCCAGGAGCTCTGAGACCGAAACGGACGGCGAGGTCGGATCGCCACGCTTCGTTGCCGATGGGCTCACCGCGAGCCAGCGCTCGTCTCAGGGCGTCCAATTCCGCCGCTGTCTGCGCGACGTTCACAATTGTCAGCCAGTCAACCGGCGGAGAGACCGGCCAAGCAGCCAGCCACGGCGTCTCCATCGTTGATACCCGGCGCGAGAGGCTGGACCACTGCCAGTGTTCTGCCCGTTCCACGAGTGCGGCCCGAAGCGCGTTACGTTCCACATAGCGGCAGACGCGCAGAAAGTGATCGTCCTCGCTGATAGCGGAAGCTTTGAACCGGCCTTGATAGACTGCTCCCTGGCCGTCCAACTTGCGATGCGTCTGCCACCGGCGGGCGTGAGTCATCGTGACCCAGTGCATGAAGCGGGAGAGGGCGCCGTCGCGTTGTGGAGATAGCACAAGATGCCAGTGGTTAGGCATCAGGCAGTACGCAAAAAGAGCCAGTTCGAATTTTGACAGCGCTGTGACAAGGACCAGCTCAAATGCCGCGTAGTCCTCGTGACGTTCGAACAGCACCACACGCTTCGCAGCCCGGTTAATCACATGGAAAACCAACCCCGCCGTCGCTGCTCGTCGTCGCCTTGGCATATAGGAGTCGAGGCAACGTTGATGCCGAGCCTGTTCGAGCCATGGAGTGTCCTCTACAAATGACTCCCGACCCCTTTTTCGGGAGGCGGATTGGGGTGCTGATCTCGGGGCGCGGCAGCAATCTGCAGGCGCTCATCGAGGCCATCGGCGACGGGCGGCTCGAGGCACGGATTGCCGTGGTCATCTCCAATCGCGAGGACGCCGGCGGGCTGGCGCTGGCGCGAGCGGCCGGCATCGAGGCGATCTGCGTGAGCCATCGTGGATGGCCAACCCGCGACGACTACGACCGGGCGCTGGTCAGCGAGCTCAAGGCCCGCGGGGTCGAGCTCGTGTGCCTCGCCGGTTTCATGCGTCTTGTCGGTGTGCCGCTCATCGACGCATTTCCCAACGCCATTCTCAACATTCACCCGTCGCTGCTGCCGGCGTTTCCCGGCGTCAATGCCCAGCGCCAGGCCCTCGACTACGGCGTGGCCGTGAGCGGCGTCACGGTGCATCTGGTGACGCCGGAGCTTGATGCCGGGCCGATCATCCTGCAGCGTGTCGTCCCCGTGCTGCCAGGCGACACCGAGCACACGCTATCGGCGCGCATCCTCGTTGAGGAGCACCGGGCATAC
>CANJYC010000060.1 GCA_947478985.1 Acidobacteriota bacterium
CATGAGGCGGAAGCCCCATCCTGGGCTGTACACGAGCGGGAGGCCACCGGCGACCTGCGTCTGACGCTCGAGCCACACCGCGATGCTCATCGCCTGGACAATGGCCAGCACCACCGTCAGGTAGCGGGTGTACTGCGTGATCTTGCGGCGGCCGAGCTCGCCCTCTTTCGAGATCCGCTCAAGCGTCGGCCAGACCACCGTCAGCAGCTGCAGAATGATCGACGCGCTGATGTACGGCATCACGCCGAGCGCGAAGACGGTCACGCGGGAAAGATTGCCCCCGGTGAACATGTTGTACAGGCCGAACATCGTGTTCGCCGCCTGGTCCGCCATGATCGCCAGCGCCTGCGTATTCACTCCCGGAGTCGGGATGTGATTCCCGACCCGGTACACGCCGAGCAGCGCCAGCGTGAACAACACGCGGTTGCGCAGGTCGGTGACCGAGAACAGGTTCTTCAGCGCGTTATCCATGTCTGTCTCATCGCGGGGGCATGAGCCCCTGCGTTATCTATTCAGACGCGTCCTTGGATGCCGACGGCGCCGGGGTGAGCACCGTCGTGCTGCCGCCTGCCGCCGCAATCTTCTCCGCTGCCTTGCCGCTGAACTTGTGCGCGTGCACGGTCAGCCGCTTCGCGATGTCGCCCCGGGCGAGCACCTTGATCGGACGACGGCTGGAGCTGATGATTCCGCGTTCGCGTAACAGCTCGGGCGTCACGACCGTGCCGGCCTCGAACCGCTCAGCCAGCGCGTCGAGATTCACCACCGCGTATTCCGTGCGGAAGATGTTGTGGAACCCGCGCTTCGGAATGCGGCGGTGCAGCGGCATCTGGCCGCCTTCGAACCCGCGCTTGAAGGTGAAGCCCGAACGCGATTTCGCGCCCTTGTGACCGCGGCCGGCCTGCACGCCCTGCCCGCTGCCCTGCCCGCGGCCGACACGCTTCTTCGAATGCTTCGAGCCCTCGGCGGGCTTCAGATTGGAGAGATCCATCGTCTATGTCCTACTCGCTGACCGTCACCAGATGACGGACCTTGTGAATCATCCCGCGGGTCTCTGGCGTGTCCGGCAGTTCCACCGACTGGCGGATCTTGCGCAGGCCCATGCCCTGGACCGTCTGGGCCTGGGTCTTGTTGAAACCGATGGTGCTCTTGAGCAGCGTGATCGTCAGGTGCTTCGTCTTCTTCGCCATGGCTAGACTCCGACGAGCTCGGCTTCTTCCTTGCCGCGATACCGGGCGACAAGCGCCGGATCCTTCAGGTCCATGAGCCCCTGGAACGTCGCGCGCACGACGTTGTGGGGATTCGCGGACCCGAGCGACTTGGTGAGCACATTCTGAATACCGCACGCCTCAACCACGGCGCGCACGGCGCCTCCGGCAATGAGACCGGTGCCTTCCGGGGCCGGCTTCAGCAGCACGCTCCCGGACCCGAACTTCCCGAGGACCTGGTGCGGCACGGTCGTCCCGCGCAGCGGCACCCGGATCAGGTTCTTCTTGGCGGCTTCGATCCCCTTCTTGATGGCTGACGGGACTTCCTTCGCCTTGCCGATCCCGAAGCCGACGACACCGTGCCCGTCGCCGACGACAACCAGGGCGCTGAAGCTCAGGTTCTTACCGCCCTTGACGACCTTGGTCACGCGGTTGATCGAGACGACGGTGTCCTTGATCTCCAGCTGCGACGCGTCGACCTTCTCACGTTCGCGATTCATCAATGCCACGTTAGAACTCCAAGCCTGCTTCGCGGGCCGCGTCGGCGACTGCCTTCACACGCCCGTGATAGAGGAACCCGTTGCGGTCGAACACGACGCGCGTGACGCCTTTGCCGATCAGGCGCTCGGCGATGGCCTTGCCGATCGCGACGGCACCGGCGACATTGCCGCCGTTTACACCCTTGGCGAGCGTGCCCTTGACGGCCGGCTCGACGGTCGAGGCCGCGGCGATGGTCCGCCCCGTCATGTCGTCGACCACCTGCACGTACATGTGCGAGATGCTCCGGAACACGGTCAACCGTGGCCGTGCCTCGGTTCCCTGCACCCGCTTGCGGATGCGATGCTTGATCCGATCGCGGCGATCTTCCTTCGTCTTGATCCGCATGATTACTTGGCTCCGGTCTTTCCGACCTTCTTCTTGAGCACTTCACCCGTGTAGCGCACACCCTTCTGCTTGTAAGGGTCGGGCCTGCGCATGCGGCGGATGTTGGCAGCGACCTGCCCCACCAGCTGCCGGTCGACGCCGGTCACCGTGACGTGCGTCTGCTTGTCGATGGCGATGTCGATGCCGTTCGGAATATCGAACACCACCGGGTGCGAATAACCGAGGGCGAACACCACCTGCTTGCCCTTGAGCTCGGCGCGGTAGCCGACACCGACGATGTCGAGTTCCCGCTTGAAGCCGTCAGTCACGCCGGTGACGGCGTTGGCGACCAGGCTCCGAGCCAGCCCATGGAACTTCCGCAACTGCTGATCGTCACGCGCCAGCGTCGCAACTACGTTGCTGTCCTGCTGGGCGAATACGATGCCGGGCGGAATCGCCTGGCGCATCTTTCCCTTGGGACCCTGCACCTCGACGGCATCGGTCCCGATCTTCACGGTCACGCCCTTCGGGAGCGGGATCGGCTTCTTACCAATTCTGGACATTGCTGCCTCTATTCGCGCCGCCTCGTGTGAGACCGACTCGTGTAACGCTGACTCGCATTGCGGTGTCTACCACACGTTGCACAGGACTTCGCCGCCGACGCCCGCCTTCTTGGCGGCGCGGCCCGTCATGACGCCGCGCGACGTCGTCAGGATGCTGGTGCCCAGGCCGCCGAGCACCGGGGTCACGTCATCCACGCCCGAGTAGACGCGGCGCCCGGGCCGGCTGATGCGCTCGACGCCGGTGATGACCTTCTCGCCGTGCGGACCGTATTTCAGAAACATGCGGATCAGCTGTCGCGTCTGGCGGCCTTCCCTCTCGGCGGCGCCTTCGACGATGCGGAATCCCTGGATGTAGCCTTCGTCCTGGAGGATCCGGGCAATCTCCGCTTTCAGCTTGCTCGCGGGCATGTCGACACGCGTGTGCTTCGCCGTGACGGCGTTGCGGATGCGCGTGATCATGTCGGAAATGGGATCAGTCATCTTCTCTCTCTCTTACCAGGAGCTCTTCGTCACGCCCGTGACGTCGCCTTCGAGCGCTGCCTTGCGGAAGCAGAGACGGCACATCGCGAACTTCCGCATGTAAGCCCTGGGTCGGCCGCACAGACGGCAGCGATTCCGCAGGCGGATCTTGAATTTCGGCGTCTTCGCCTCTTTGGCGATCTTTGCAGTCGTGGCCATCGTTAACTCGTCCTGAAGGGCATGCCGAGCAGCTGAAGCAGCTTGCGCGCCTCTTCGTCGGTCTTTGCCGTGGTGACTACCGAGACATTCATGCCGCGCGCCTTGTCGACCTTCATGTAGTCGATCTCAGGAAACAGCAGCTGGTCGCGGAGCCCGAGGGTGAAGTTGCCGCGACCGTCGAATCCCTTTGGCGAGACGCCGCGGAAGTCGCGCACGCGCGGCAGCGCCACGGAAATCAGGCGATCGAGGAACTCATACATCCGCTCGCCGCGCAGCGTCACCATGGCGCCGACAGGCATGCCCTCGCGCAGCTTGAACTGGGCGATGGATTTCGTCGAGCGGCGGATGACCGCCTTCTGGCCGGTGATCTTGCCAAGCTCGTCGGCGCCGACGTCGGCCAGCTTCGCATTGCTGGTGGCCTCGCCTAGCCCCATGTTGATGACCACCTTCGCGACCTTGGGAATGGCCATCACATTGCTGTAGCCGAACTCCTTCTTGAGCGCCGGCGCCACGTCGCTTGCGTACTTGTCCTTCAGGCGGCTCATTTGTCGACCACTCCCTCGCACTTGCGGCAGATCCGAACCTTGCGCCCGTCGGTCAGCACGCGGCTCCCGATGCGGGTCATCTTGCTGCACTCCGGGCAGACCAGCTGGACGTTGCTCGCGTGCATCGACGCCTCGCGCTCCACGATTCCGCCCTTGATGTTCTTCTGCGGATTCGGACGCGTGTGACGCTTGATGATGTTGATGCCCTCAACAATCAGGCGATTCTTCGCGGGGAGCACCTTCAGTACCCGTCCGCGCTTGCCGCTGTCCTTACCCGTCGTGATAACGACGGTGTCGTTGCGGCGAATTGGTGTGTTCAGTCTCGACATATTCGTTCCAGGTCCAGGGTCCGAGCTCCGGGCTCCCTAGAGGACCTCCGGCGCCAGCGAAATGATCTTCATAAACCGGCGCTCACGCAGTTCGCGGGCCACCGGCCCGAACACGCGCGTGCCGATCGGTTCGTTGTTGTCGTTGACCAGCACGGCGGCGTTGCGGTCGAAGCGGATGTAGGTGCCGTCACGGCGGCGCTGTTCCTTGGCCGTCCGGACGATCACCGCCTTCACGACCTGCCCCTTCTTCACCGTGCCATCCGGCGTGGCTTCCTTCACCGACGCCGTGACGAGATCACCGAGCCGCGCGTAGCGTCCCGTTGAGCCGCCGAGCGGATTGATCACCGAGATCTTCCGGGCGCCGGAGTTGTCGGCCACGTCGAGGATCGATCGCATCTGGATCATGATGTGCTCCTGGACCTACGGCCTATACCTGAGGGGCTTTTTCGACGACGCTGGTCACGACCCAGCGCTTGCGGCGAGACAGCGGCCGCGACTCGGCGATGGCGACCACGTCGCCGACCTTCGCCTCATTGCCCTCGTTATGCGCGACGAACTTCGACGTCTTGCGCTGGGTCTTGCCGTACAGCTCGTGGCGCACCTTGCGCTCAACGGCGACGACGACCGTCTTCTCCATCTTGTCGCTGACGACGGTGCCGGTCAGCTGTGCTTTGACGCTCATATCGTTTCCTGCCTACTGCCCACTGACGACTGCCGTCTTCTCGCGCAGGATCGTCTTGACCTTGGCGCGGTCGCGACGCACGTCGCGCACTTTCGCCGGCGCCTCGAGCTGCCCCATCGACTTCTGGATACGCAACCGGAACAGCAGGTCATCCAGATCTTTTTCCTTCGCCCTCAGCTCACTTACTCCGAGGTCACGAATCTCCGCGATCTTCATGACGCCTTCTCCGCCGCGAACCGGGTCGCGAACTTCGTCTTAATCGGCAGCTTGGCTGCTGCCAGTTCCATGGCGCGCCGCGCGTCGGTCTCGTTGACGCCTTCCATCTCGAACAGGATCTTGCCGGGCCGGACCACGCACACCCACTCTTCCGGTGCACCCTTGCCCTTACCCATTCGCGTTTCCTGCGGCTTCTTGGTGATGGGCTTGTCCGGGAACACGCGCACCCAGATCTTCCCGCCACGCTTGATGAAACGCGTCATCGCGACGCGGGCTGCTTCGATCTGCCGCGCGGTCATCCAGCACGGCTCCATCGCCTTCAGCCCGTAGTCGCCGAACGACACATCCGATCCACGCCACGCTTTCCCGGCCATGCGCCCGCGCTGCTGCTTGCGGTACTTGACCTTCTTCGGCATCAACATGATTGGTTCCTATCGCTCCGGCCGGCGTTCCGGACGCCGGGGTGCACGATCCCGATATTCCTCTTCACGACCGGCGCGCGGCACCAGGCGTTCGCCCTTGTAGAGCCACACCTTGACGCCGATCTGCCCGTAGGTCGTGCTGGCTTCCGCGAAGCCGTAGTCAATGTCGGCACGCAGCGTCTGCAGCGGCAGCTGGCCGTGCAGATACCACTCCGAGCGCGCGATTTCGGCGCCGTTGAGACGGCCCGATACGCGTACCTTGATCCCTCGAGCGCCGAAGCGCAGCGCCGACTCGACCGCTTTGCGCATGGCGCGACGGAAGGCCACGCGCTTTTCAAGCTGCACCGCCACCGACTCGCCGATGAGCTGCGCCTCAAGCTCCGGCTTCTGGATCTCCTGGATATTGATGAAGATCTCGCGGTTCGTGCGCTTCTGGATCTCCTGCTTCAGCTTGTCGACTTCCGTGCCTTTGCGGCCGATGATGATGCCCGGGCGCGAGGTATAGATGTCGATCTTCAGCTTGTTGGCGGCGCGCTCCGTCTCGATACGCGACACACCGGCGTGCGCGAAGCGCTTCTTGAGGTCCTTGCGCAGCGCCAAGTCCTCGTGCAGCAGCTTCGCGTAGTCGCGGTCCGAGTACCAGCGCGAGCGCCACGTCTTGTTGAAGCCGAGGCGAAATCCGTACGGGTGAACTTTCTGACCCACTCTGTGCTCTCCCTACCAGTGTCTCTTTGGCGCTACGCGCGTGCAGCAGCGGTCTTCTTTGCGCCGCGCGTCGCCTTCGAACCTGCGGTCTTCGGTGCGCGCGCCGGCGTGGACGCGGGCGCATCGCCATCTGCCGTCACGCGCGCGATCTTCAGCGGACGCTCGGACACTTGCACGGTGAGGTGCGCCGTGCGCTTCACCACGCGGAACGCACGTCCCATCGGGGCCGGACGGACTCGCTTCATCGACGTTCCCTGGTTGGCGAATGCCGCCGACACAAAGAGGCGATCGATGTCGCCGCCAAATCCGTCCCGCAGTTGCACATTGGCCACTGCTGAGCGGAGAACCTTGGCGATGTCGTGCGCGACAGTCTTGCGCGTGAACTGCAACGTGGCCAACGCCTGATTGACGGCCTTGCCACGAATCAGTTCCAGCACCAGCCCGGCCTTCTGGGCCGAGGTGCGCACGCCTTTTGCGGTTGCCTTTGCTTCGATCATGGCTTTCTCGCTATCCCTTGGCCGGAGCCGCCGGCGACGAGGACGCGGCCTTTTCCGACTTCGTGGTGTGCCCCTTGAACGTGCGGGTCGGCGAGAACTCGCCGAGCTTGTGGCCCACCATGTTCTCCGTCACGTAGACGGGAATGAATTTCTTGCCGTTGTGCACCGCCATCGTGTGCCCGACCATTTCCGGCACGACCGTCGATCGGCGCGACCACGTCTTGATGACCTTCTTTTCGTTGGCCCGGTTCAACGCCTCGAGCTTCTCGAGCAGCGGCGTGTCGATGAACGGCCCCTTCTTAAGCGATCGGCTCATGGTTACTTCTGTCTCCGCTGCACGATGAAGCGATCCGTCGTCTTGCGGCGGCGGGTCTTGAACCCCTTGGTCGGCTGGCCCCACGGCGTCACTGGATGACGACCACCGGAGGTCTTGCCTTCACCACCACCGAGCGGGTGGTCGACCGGGTTCATCGACACACCGCGGTTATGCGGCCGCCAGCCCAGCCAGCGATTGCGCCCGGCCTTTCCGAGCGAGATGTTCTCGTGATCGAGGTTGCCGACCTGACCAATCGTCGCGACGCACTCGACGAGAATCTTCCGGATTTCCCCGGACGGCATCTTCACCGAGGCATACTCGCCTTCGCGCGCGACCAGCTGCACCGATGAGCCGGCGCTGCGCGCGATCTGGCCGCCCTTGCCAGGTCGCAGCTCGACGTTATGAATCGTCGTGCCCAGCGGGATGTTCTTCAGCGGGAGGCAGTTGCCCGGCAGAATATCGACGTTGTCGCCGGCGACCACAGAGTCGCCAACCTTCATCCCCGTCGTCTGCAGGATGTAGCGCTTCTCGCCATCCGCATAGGTGATGAGCGCGATGCGCGACGAACGGTTCGGGTCGTACTCGACCGTCGTGACCTTCGCCGGGATGTCCTTCTTGTCGCGCTTGAAGTCGATGATCCGGTAGAGGCGCTTGTGCCCGCCACCGCGCCACCAGGACGTCAGCTCGCCCTGATTGTTGCGTCCGCCGGAGCGGTGCAGGTTCTCAGTCAGCGGCCGGTACGGCTCGTTCGTCGTGACCTCGTCGAAGGTCTGGACCGTCTTGAAGCGGGTCCCCGGCGACGTCGGATTGAATTTACGAATAGGCATGTCTTTAGGCCCCCTGCAGGAAGTCAGGCAACTTTTCGCCTTCGCGCAGCCTCACGTACGCCTTCTTCCAATCGGAGCGACGGCCGACGTAGCGCCCCTGGCGCTTCATCTTGCCGTGCGTCAGAGACGTACGCACGCTCTGCACCTTGGAGCCGAGCAGTTGCTCGACGGCGCGCCTGATGTCGATCTTGTTCGCGTCCATCGCCACCTGAAACACCAGCGTGCGGCCGTCTTCGCGCATGACGGTGGTCTTCTCGGTGATCAGCGGACGACGGATAACCTCGGTGAGCTTCATGCCTTATCCCAGCACTTCCTGCAGCTTCTCGATCGCCGCGCGCGTCAGCACCACACGCCGCGTATTCATGACGTCCCGTGCGCTCACGTGATTGCTCGCCAGCACACGGACGCCTTCGATGTTGCGCACCGACAGCGACAACTTCTCCTCGGGCTTGAGATCCACGAGGAGCGTCTTGCCGCCGTCAATGCCGATTCGCCGTAGCATCTCCACCGCGGCGCTCGTCTTGATTTCGCTGACACTCAACGCGTCAACGACGATCACCTGTCCGTCGCGCAGCTTCTGCGTCAACGCGGCGCGGAGCGCGCCCTTTTCCACCTTCTTGGGCAGCTGATACTCGTAGCTGCGCGGCTGGGGGCCGAACGTTGTGCCGCCGTGGCGCCACAGCGGATTACGCGCCTCGCCGACCTGCGCGCGGCCGGTTCCCTTCTGCTTCCACGGCTTCTTGCCGGTGCCGCTGACCATGGCTCGGGTCTTGGTCGCGTGCGTGCCGCGGCGATCGGCTGCGTTGGCGCGGATAACCGACTCGTGAATCAAGTCGGTCTTCACGCGGCCCCCGAACACTTCGTCGAGAAGATCGACAGAGCCGACCTTCTGGTTCTGAGCGTTGATGACATCAACAGTCATGACTACTTCTTGCCCTTCTTCTTCACCGGCTCGACCTGCGCCACCTTGAGCTTCTTCGCAGCGACAGCCTTGCGGATGACGACGATGGCGTTCGGACCGCCCGGCACCGCG
>CANJYC010000061.1 GCA_947478985.1 Acidobacteriota bacterium
AGGCGATCGTCGAGTGCGAACGCTGCCCCCGCCTGCGACACTATTGTCGGGAAATCGCTCGGGTGAAGAAGCGTGCACACCAGCACGACACCTACTGGGGACGCCCAGTGCCAGGGTTTGGCGACCCAGCCGCACGGCTGTTGCTCATCGCACTCGCGCCCGCTGCTCACGGCGCCAACCGCACAGGGCGCGTTTTCACCGGCGATGGATCCGGAGGGTCCAGCGAGTTCCTGATGGCCGCTCTCCATCGCGCCGGTTTTGCAGACAGGCCGACATCCCAGCACATCAGCGACGGACTCCAGCTCACCGACGTGTTCATCACGTCGGCCGTGCGATGCGCGCCGCCGGACAACACGCCGCTGCCGGAAGAAATCGATCGCTGCCGATACCACCTCGAGGCCGAGGTCTCGCTGCTGCCGAACGTCCGCGTCGTCATCGCCCTCGGCCGGATTGCCTTCGATGCCTGGATCAGCATGCTGCGCCGCCGCGACGTCGCCTTCACGACACGGCCGCAGTTCGGGCACGGCACGACGATCGATCCGGGAGCCGACCTTCCGCGCCTCATCGGCTGCTATCACCCGAGCCGGCAGAACACCAACACCGGGAGGCTGACGCCGGCCATGCTGGATGAGACCCTCTCGAGCGCCCGCGTACTGTTAGTGCAGGGTGCGGAATCACAGCTCGCGGGTGGCGCTGGACGGGGCGCCCCGCCCGCGCCACAGGCCCGACAGGGCCGAGCACGGGTGGGGCTGTCCAGCGACAGGACCCGCTCATCGTGATTTCGCCGCACGATCCTGGGCACGGCTTCACTGGCCTGACGGCTATTTCGGGAATCGTTCGTTTCGTACCCGCACGGCCAGATCCGGACGATTGCTGATCAGCGCGTCCACTCCCCAGTCGAGCAGCCGTCGCATGTCGGCTTCGTCGTCAACCGTCCACACCTGCACCTTCACACCCGATGCGTGGGCATGACGGAGGAAGCGTGGTGACACGATGCGATGACCGTGGGACGCTTCCGGCACCTGCACACCGCCGTAGGGCAGGCCCCGCGCCGGCCAGCCGACCCAGCTGCGGTACAACATCGTGCGGACCTCGCTCAGCGATGCACTGGACGCGGTGCCCGGCAGCAACGCGCGGGCGGCTCTGACGCTCCGGCTGCCGAAACCGGCGAGACACACACGCCCGGCCGCGCCGGACTGGCGGACCACACGCGCAACCGCCTCGCCCATCGCCGCCGAGTCCACCTTCATCTCGATGATGATCGGCGTCTCCCGATACCGATGCAGAAGGTCGGCGAGCACCGGAATGGCCTCACCCTCGCCCGCGTCGACACGGCTGAGCTCGGCCGCGGTTCGCGCCGCGATGGGCCCTGTGCCGTTGGTGGTCCGGTCGAGCGTGTCATCGTGGTGCACGACGACCACGCCATCGGCCGAGAGATGGACGTCAAGCTCGAGCCCATCCGCGCCGGTCGCGATCCCGCGATCGAACGCCTTGACCGTGTTCTCGGGGCCGAGCGCGCACCCGCCGCGGTGCGCGAAGATGAGAGGGCGAGTGGATGCGAAGAATGACACGGGTGACCTACAGCGCCTGAACGAGTACCGCCCTTAGTGTAGCGGGGCGCCTCTCCTGGTGTCGTTCCATACCGGATAGAATCGTTCCATGTCGAACTCTCAGGCGATCTCCACCCTTGGCGCCCTGCGGCGGGCCGTCGCAAGCGGCGCGGTCCCCCACCGGAGCGTGCACCAGGAGGTTCGCGACAACCTCATCCTGAAACTCCGTGCCGGCGACCCGCTGTTTCCAGGCATCGTGGGCTACGACGACACTGTCGTCCCGCAACTCGTCAATGCCCTGCTGTCGCAGCACAACTTCATTCTGCTCGGGCTGCGCGGACAAGCCAAGACACGCCTGCTCCGCGCGCTGGTGACGCTGCTCGATGAGCGGCTACCCGTGATGCCGGGCTGTGAGATCAACGACGACCCGCTCGCGCCGATCTGCGGCGCCTGCAAAGCGCGTGTTGCAGCCACGGCGGACGACACGCCCATTGCCTGGCTCGGTCGCGAGGCACGCTACATCGAGAAGCTGGCCACGCCCGACGTCACCATCGCCGACATGGTCGGTGACATCGATCCGATCAAGGCGGCCAAAGCCGGCCTCCAGCTCTCGAGCGAGTTGACCATGCACTACGGCCTGCTGCCGCGCGCCAACCGCGGCATCTTCGCCATCAACGAACTGCCGGACCTGGCCGGCAAGATCCAGGTGGGCCTGTTCAACATCCTGCAGGAAGGCGACGTTCAGATTAAGGGCTACCCCATCCGGCTGCCGCTCGACCTGCTGATGGCATTCACTGCCAACCCGGAGGACTACACGGCGCGCGGCAAGATCATCACGCCGCTCAAGGACCGCATCGGCTCGGAAATCCGCACACACTATCCTGCCGGCCGCGCCGAAGGCATGGCGATCACGCGGCAGGAAGCGTGGCTCCTGCGTGAGGGCGCTGGGCCCCGCACGGAGGTCCCGGCATTTGTCTCGGAGGTCGTTGAGGAGATCGCCTTCCAGGCCCGGCAGGATCGCCGGATCGACAAGCGATCCGGCGTCAGCCAGCGCCTCCCGATTTCCGCCATCGAGAACGTCGTCTCCAACGCCGAGCGGCGCGCACTGGCCGCGGGCGAAGATGTGGCCGTGCCACGCGTCACCGATGTCTACGCCGCACTCCCCTCCATCACCGGCAAGTTCGAGATGGAGTACGAGGGCGAGTTGAAGGGCGCGGAGGCCATCGGCCGGGAACTGATTCGCGCGGCCGTCGCCACGATCGCCGACGGCTATCTCGCTCACCTCCAGACCCGCCAGATCATCGAGTGGTTCGACCTGGGCGGCAGTCTCCAGCTGGGCGATACCATGAGCGCGGCCGACGTGCTGACACACGCCCGCGAGGTTCAGGGGCTCGTCGAGCTCGCGCAGGCCACGGGCATCCCGGATACGGCATCACCCCAGCTGCTCGCGTCGGGCATCGACTTCGTGCTCGAAGGGCTCTATGCGATGAAGAAGATCGGACGCAGCGAGGACGGGGGCTATCACGCCTCGGAGGCCCCGGTGCGCCGTCCGCAGCGCGAACCCTCGTTCGACGACGACACGCCGATGCCGACCGGCGGCGGCAAGAAGAAGTACTACAACTGATGAAGTACCGGTACACGAAGTTCACCGGCGATCTGCTCGACGAGATCGACCTGGAGGATCTCGTCTCGAAGCTGTCCGACCTGCTCCTGTCCAGCGGGTTCGGCAGTGCGGCTGGCGGTCCGGGTGACGGCGACGACGACCGCTCCATGCAGGCGCTGCACGATGCCATTCTCGAAGCCCTGTTCAGCGGTGGCGTGCTGTCCGATGACGCGCTGCAACAACTGCTCGGCGAACCAGCCGACGGCGATCAGGAAGCGGCACGGCAGCAGCTGGAGGATCTGATTCAGCAGATCATCGAGCGGATGATGGAACAGGGGTTCGTCACCGGCGCGCCGGACCTGGAAGGCGAACAGGCACGGCGGCGTGGAGGCGACGGCGCTGGCGACAGCGCCCCGCCCGTCCGGTTCGAGGTCACCGACAAGGCGCTCGACTTCCTCGGCTACCGAGCCCTGCGCGATCTGCTCGGCTCGGCCGGCCGTAGTAGCGCCGGGCGGCACGACACGCGACATCTCTCGACCGGTGTCGAGGCTGTCGCGGCGCCGAAGCCGTACGAGTTCGGCGACACGATGAATCTCGACCCGAGCGGCACCATCCTCAACGCGGTGCAGCGGCTGCACGCCGATGGACGGCCGACGACCGGCGCGATCGAGGTGGAATACGGCGACCTGATGGTGGCGCAGAGCGAGTATCAGAGTTCGTGTGCGACTGTGATCATGCTCGACTGCAGCCACAGCATGATCCTGTACGGCGAGGACCGATTCACCCCGGCCAAGCGCGTCGCCATGGCCCTCGCACACATGATCCGCACGCAGTACCCCGGCGACTCGCTGCATGCGGTGCTGTTCCACGACTCCGCGGAGGAAGTGCCGCTCAAACAGCTTGGGCGTGTCCGCGTCGGGCCGTATTACACAAATACCCGCGAAGGGCTGCGACTGGCGCGACGGATCCTCGAGCGACAGAAGAAGGACATGCGCCAGATCGTGATGATTACCGACGGCAAGCCCTCAGCCCTGACGCGGCCTGACGGACAGATTTACAAGAACGCCTTCGGACTTGACCCGTACATCATCGCCGAGACGTTCACCGAGGTGAACGCCTGTCAGAAGGCCGGGATCATGATCAACACGTTCATGCTCGCGCGGGATCACGATCTCGTCGCGTTTGTCCGGCGTGTGGCGGCCATCTGCCGCGGCAAGGCGTACTTCACGACGCCCTACACGCTTGGCCAGTACGTGCTCATGGATTACATGGATCGGAAGACCAAGACGATTCACTGATGCTGCCGCCGACGATCCCGATCTTTCCGCTGCCGAACGTGGTGCTGTTCCCGAATGTGTTTCTGCCGCTGCACATCTTCGAGGAGCGGTACCGGGTGATGGTGGCTGACGCGCTGCGCGGGGATCGCATCATCGGCATGGTGCTGCTGCGCCCGGACTACCAGGCCGACTACGACGGTCGGCCGCCGATTTATCCCGTCGGGTGCGCCGGCGTCATCAGCCATGCGGAGCAGCTCGAAGACGGACGGTACAACTTCGTGCTGCGCGGCATCGAGAAGTTCCACGTCACCTTGGAAGAACACGAGCGGGTCTACCGCGTGGCGCAGGTGACGGCGATGGCCGAATCACCGAGCGCGGCGGACCGCGAGCAGCTTCGCAAGGATCGCCTGCGCATCGAGGCGCTCATGGCAGCGGCGATCGAGCGCACCGGCGCTGATCCGAGGTTTCCCCCGGCCGTGCCGGATGAAGACCTCGTCAACGCGCTGGCGCAGTACCTCGAGTTCGAGCCGATCGAACGTCAGGCGCTGCTCGAGCGCGAGGGCATCCTCGCCCGCTGCCGAGGCATCATCGAACTGCTGGAAATGAAGACGCTGACGCGCGGAACCCACTGGACGGGGCGGTCCGTTCACTAACGCGCCGCCGGCCGCGCAGCTGCCCCAGAGGGCGCGGCTATTCCTGCTGTCTGAACCGCTCCGCCAGCTTCTTCACGATCGTCTCGCCGTGGAAGCGGCCGTTCTCGATGAAGATGGTTCCGGTCTGGCGCCCCGCGATGGCACCGCCCGCGATGAACAGGTTGGGAACGTTGGTCTCAAACGTCTCGGGGTTCAGATCGGGCTTGAGCGTCACCTCGTCGCACTGGATTCCCGCCCGCCGCATCAGGTCGACATCCGCGTGGTAGCCCGTGAGCAGAAAGACCTGCTCGGCCGGAATTTCCTCTCGTCCGGCAGCGCTCTCGACCACAACCGCAGTCGGCGTGATCTCGACAACGCTCGTGTCGAATCGCGCGGCAATCGCCCCATCCTTGATCCGGTTCTCGATGTCCGGACGCACCCAGTACTTGATGGTGTCACCGAGTGCCGCGTGCCGGTGCACGAGGGTCACGTGCGCCCCGGCGCGGTACATCTCGAGCGCGGCCTCGGCGGCGGAGTTCTTTCCGCCAACCACGACGACGCGCTTCCGGTAGTACGGATGGGCCTCGTCGTAGTAATGCGAGACGTGCGGGAGGTCCTCACCCGGGATGCCCAGCAGGTTCGGGATGTCGTAGTAGCCGATGGCCAGCACCACGGACCGCGCCTCGCGCACGCGGAGGCGCCCGCGCGGCGACGCCGTGGTGACGGCGAAGGTGCCATCCGCTTCACTTTCGATCTCGACGACCTTTTCCTCGAACGCGATTTGCAACTGGTAGGTATCGACCACGCGGCGGTAGTAGCGCAGCGCTTCGAGTCGCGTCGGCTTGTCGAACGGGGTCGTCAGCGGTAGCCCGCCGATCTCGAGCAGCTCCGGCGTGGTGAAGAACACCATCTGCGTCGGAAAGTTGAAGATCGAATTGACCAGCACGCCCTGCTCGACGATGGCGAAGTCGAGCCCCAGTTGCCGGGCCGCGATGGCAGTGGCGAGGCCGGACGGACCGGCCCCGACGATCAGAATGTCTCGAATGGACACGGCGGGTTCTTACGAGACCGGCGCCGGCAGCCTCGACTCACCCATCAGATATTCATCGATGCCGCGCGCAGCGCTCCGCCCTTCGGCGATCGCCCAGACGATGAGTGACTGACCGCGCTGCATATCGCCCGCGACGAAGACACCGGGGACGCTGGTCATCCAGCGGGCATCACGCCAGACATTGCCCCGTTCGGTCAGCTTCACCCCGAGGCCGTTGACCAGCGCGCCGCGCTCCGGACCGGTGAAGCCCATTGCCAGCAGCACCAGTTCCGCACGAATCTCGAAGGTCGACCCCGGCACCGGCACGAACTCCACGCGACCGTCCCGCCGCACCATCTCGACCTTGACCGCTTCAAGCGCCCGGATCCGCTCATCTCCATCGGCGAGACAGCGCTGCGTGTTCACGGCGAAGAGCCGCTCGCCCCCCTCTTCGTGCGCGGACGAAACGCGGAAGATGTGCGGCCACTGCGGCCAGGGGTTGCCGGCCGCGCGCGAGTCCGGGGGCATCGGCATCAGTTCGAGCTGCGTCACCGACTGTGCCTTCTGCCGATGCGCCGTACCCAGGCAGTCGGCGCCCGTATCGCCGCCGCCGATGATCACGACATGCTTGCCCTCGGCCGAGATAAACGTCTCCTCCGGGATGGCATCACCCTCGCAGCGCCTGTTGGCGAGCGTCAGGTACTCCATCGCGAAGTGGACGCCGCCGAGTGAGCGCCCAGGCACGGCGAGATCGCGCGGCTGTCCTGCGCCGGCCGCGAGCAGCACCGCGTCATATTCCGATGTGATCCGTTCGACCGGGACATCAACCCCGACGTCCACGCCAGCGCGGAACACCACGCCCTCTTCCGCCATCAGGTTGAGACGGCGATCGAGGACACGCTTCTCCATCTTGAATTCCGGGATGCCGTAGCGCAGGAGGCCGCCGATGCGGTCCGCCTTCTCGAACACCGTCACGGAGTGACCCGCGCGATTGAGCTGATCCGCCGCGGCGAGGCCGGCCGGGCCAGACCCGACAATCGCCACCTTCTTCCAGGTCCGGGTCGTGGGCGGCTGCGCCGCAATCCACCCCTGCTCGTAGGCGTGGTCGATGATCGAGACCTCAACCGCCTTGATCGACACCGGATCCGCGTTGATGCCGAGTACGCACGCCCCTTCGCACGGCGCCGGGCAGACGCGACCGGTGAACTCCGGAAAGTTATTCGTGGCATGCAGGCGTTCGATCGCCGCGCGCCACCGGTCACGGTAGACGAAGTCGTTCCAGTCCGGGATGAGGTTCCCGAGCGGGCACCCTTCGTGGCAGAACGGGATGCCGCAGTCCATGCAGCGAGCGCCCTGGAGTTGCAGGTCCCCCTTCGGAAACGGAAGGTAGACTTCGCGCCAGTCATTGATACGCTCGTCGACCGGCCGGGCCGGGGGCTTCTGGCGCTGAATCTCGATGAACCCCGTCGGCTTACCCATGGACCGTTCCTGCCCCGCTGATCTCGATGGTCTGCACCTGCACTGCGGCCACGACCGCCTGGCGGTCGGCGTGTGCCTCCGCCTTGCGTCTGGCTTCCGCGGCCAGCACCCGCTTGTACTCGCGTGGCATCACCTTGACGATCTTCCTCTGCAGTCCGTGCCAGTCGGCGAGCAGCCCTTCCGCGTAGCGGCTGCCGGTCAGCGTGGCGTGCTTCACGATGGCCACCCGAACGATGTTCACATCATCGGGTTCGATGAGCGGTTCGAGATCGACCATCTCACGGTTGCAGCGGCGTTCGAAGTCGCCTGCGACGTCGAGCACGTAGGCCACGCCTCCGCTCATGCCGGCCGCGAAGTTGCGACCCGTGCGCCCGAGAATCACCACGCGTCCGCCGGTCATGTACTCGCACGCGTGGTCACCCACGCCTTCGACCACCACGAGGGCGCCGCTATTGCGCACGCAGAAGCGCTCGCCGGCGATACCGCGCACGTAGCCTTCGCCGCCGGTGGCGCCATAAAAGGCGACGTTACCGACGATGATGTTCTCCTCCGACCGGAACGTGGACCCCTTCGGCGGATAGACGATGACCTTGCCCCCAGACAGCCCCTTGCCGACGCCGTCGTTGGCATCCCCGACCAGCGTCAGCGTCATCCCGCGTGGAATGAACGCGCCGAAACTCTGGCCGGCTGAGCCGGTGAACCCGATCGAGATCGTGTCATCCGGCAGGCCGGCGCCGCCGTAGCGCCTCGTGACTTCAGAGCCCAGCATCGTGCCGACGGTGCGATCGGCATTGCGGATGAATGCGGTCAGCGCCACCGGCTGACCATGCGTCAGCGCCGGCATCGCCGCCTTGATCAGATCGTTGTCGAGCGCGACGTCAAGGCCGTGATCCTGCTCGCGCACCTTGCGGCGGGAGACGCTGGCCGGCAGATCCGGCACGTGCAGCAGCGGCTTCAGGTCGAGCCCCTTCGCCTTCCAGTGCGTGACGGCGGCCTCAACATCGATGCAGTCGGCCCGGCCGATCATCTCGTCGATGGTGCGGAATCCGAGTTCCGCCATCAGCTCACGCACTTCCTGCGC
>CANJYC010000062.1 GCA_947478985.1 Acidobacteriota bacterium
CAGTGGATCGACGCGCGCGACGGGTTGGCGGGGGAGCTGGCGGCGGCGTCGGTGGCGATCGTGGCCGGCGGCGTGACGCTCTATGAAGCCTGCGCGCTTGGAACACCGTCGATTGCCGTGGCCGTGAACGCGGCGCAGCAGGTGACGATTCGTGGCGTCGCGCGTGCGGGCGCCACCGTCGATGCGGGACGGTCCGGCTCCGCTGGCGTGCCGGCGGCGATTGCGCGACAGGTGGAGCGCCTCCTCGGTGATCGCGCCGACGCGCGGCGTCTGGCCGCAGCCGGGCGGCGTCTCGTGGACGGACGCGGCGCGGCGCGTGTGGCTGCGCAGGTGCGGCAGCTGGCGGTCTCGTCCGCGGCACGTGTCTCTACACGCGTGCGTCCACGGGCGGCATCATCGGCTTCACACCTTGCCAGGAGTCCGCGTGTCGCCTAGCGCACCATCAATCCGGATTGGCGGGCGGGAGGTGGGCGCCGGTGCGCCGCTCTTCGTCATCGCTGAGGTTGGCCTGAACCACGGCGGGTCGGTCGAGCGCGCCCTCGCGCTCGTCGATGCGGCGGCCTCGGCCGGCGTGCCGGCCGTGAAGCTCCAGACGCTGAGCGCCGCCGAGCTGGTCGTGGCCTCACCGACGCGCGATCTGTTTGCGCAGTTCGAGCTGGACGAGGCGGCGCACCACCTGATTGCCGCGCGTGCCCGCGCGCACGGCCTGGCGCTGGTCGCCACGCCGCTCTCACTCGGTGCGGTGGATCTGCTTGAGCGCGTGGGCATCGATGCCTACAAGATTGCGAGCGGCGATATCACCTTCACGCCGCTCATCGAGCGCTGTGCCGCCACCGGCAAGCCGCTCATCATCTCCACCGGTGTCTCGACACTTGACGAGGTGATCGTCGCGGTGGCCTGCGCGCGTCGTGCCGGTGCCGCGTCGATTGCGGTGCTGCACTGCGTGTCGTCCTATCCGGTGCCGCCCGGCAGCGTCAACCTGCGCGCCATCGCCACGCTGGCGTCGGCGCTAGGGGTGCCGGTCGGTTTGTCCGATCACGCACCAGACACCTCGGGCGTGCCGGTGGCCGTGGCGTTCGGCGCCTCGATCTACGAGCGGCACATCATTCTCAACGACCACGACGACGCGATTGATGCGCCCGTGTCGAGCACCCCAGAAGGGTTCGCCGAGGTGATACGGATCGCGGCGCGCGCGGCGGCCTCGCTTGGCTCGGGCCTCAAGGAGGTGCTCCCCGCGGAGGCGCCCAACGCCGCCAGCCGCCGCGGCCTCTATGCGACGCGCGCGCTCCCCGTCGGACACGTCATCACCGCTGATGATGTGATCGCGCTGCGGCCGGCCACCACGGTGACGCCCGATAGGCTGTCGGCGCTCATCGGCGCGACGCTGACGCGCGATGTCGCGGCGGGCGCGCCGTTTCTCGCGGGCGATCTGACGGGGCGGCGTGGCCCCGCTTAACGTCCTCATCACGGCCGCCTCGCGCCGCGTGCCGCTGGTCGATGCCTTCCGCCGGGCGATCGCCAACACGGGCGGCGGCACGGTGGTCGTCACCGACGTCAACCCGCTGTCACCAGCGGTCTACACGGCCGACCGCGCGTTCCGCGTGCCGCTGGCCACCGATCCTGGTTACGTGACGGAGATTCTCGCCATCTGCGCCGCGCAGCGGGTGGGCCTGGTCGTGCCGACGATCGACGACGAGCTCATCCCATTCGCGGCGGCGGCGCCGACGTTCGCCGCGGCGGGCATCGCGGTTGCTGTGTCTGGCGTTGCGACCACCACGATCTGCAACGACAAGTACGAGACGTGCCGCACGCTGGCGCGGAAGGGAATTGCCGCGGCCGCGTCCTTTCTGCCCGACGATCTGCCAGAGACGCCGCGCTTTCCGCTCTTCATCAAGCCGCGCTTCGGCCGCGGCAGCGTGGCGGCCTACGGCATTCGCGACGCGCGCGAGCTGGCGTTCTTCCTCGGCTACGTGCCGGAGCCGGTCGTCCAGGAGCATCTCGACGGGCCCGAATACACCATCGACGTGCTGTGCGACTTCAGTGGCCGGCTGCTGTCGATTGTCCCGCGTGAGCGCCTCGTCATCAGGGCCGGCGTCACCGACCGCGGGCGTACGGTGAAGGACGCGCAGCTGATGGCACTCGCGGAAAGTTGCACCGAGGCGTTGCCGTGTGCCGGCCCGATCAACATCCAGTGCCGGATCGTCAACGGCGTTCCGACTGTGTTCGAGATCAACGCGCGGTTCTCGGGCGGCATCCCTCTCACCATCGAGGCCGGGGCCGACTTTCCGCGCATGCTCGTGGACCTGGTGCGCGGCACGCCGGTCGCGCCGGCCATCGGCGCATTTCGCGCCGACGTGTGGATGACCAACTACGAGGCGTCGGTGTTCCTCACGCCGCCGGAGATCCGGCTCGAACCGCTGCCGAAGCCGGCCCCGGAAAATGCGGCCATCGTCCTTCAGGCGCGCATGGGATCCCAGCGCCTGCCTGGCAAGACGCTGGCGCTCGTCGCCGGACGGACCGTGCTGGAGCACTGCGTCGAACGGCTGCAGGCCTCGGGACTGCCGGTCGTCATCGCCACGACCACGCGGCCCGAGGACGACGCCCTTGAAGCCGAGGCACAGCGTCTCGGTGTCACGATTGTCCGCGGCCCTGACGAGGATGTCCTGGAGCGATTTCTCCTGGTGGCCGCACAGTTGTCGCTGACTGAGCTGGTGCGCGCCACGGCGGACAACCCCGCCGTCGACATGGACTCGCCGCGACGCATGCTGGCGCTGCTGCGCGAACGGCAGGCGGACCACGTGTGTGAATACGATCTGCCCCACGGTGCGGCGGTAGAGGCGATGACCACCGACGCGCTGAGCCGCGCCGCGGCCTGGACCGTCGATGCCAGGGACCGCGAGCACGTGACCCCGCTCCTTCAGCGGGACGCGCGGTTCGTTGCCGTGCGGGCGCAGGCGCCGGAGGCCGTGCGCCGGTCGGCGCTGCGGCTCACGGTTGATACGCCGCACGACCTGGCCTTCATCCGCCGCGTCTTCGAGGCTGCCGAGCGCGAGGGCCCGCGGCCGGTGCCGCTCGCCGTGCTCATCGCGGCCGCGGAACGACTCAGGGACGTGGTGCCGAGTGGAAGCTGAGCCCCTGACCGACGCCCGCGTGCAGATCCACGCCGGTGGTGAATATCTGTCGGCCTCGGTGCAGACCGCCGATGGCCGGTGGGTGCGGATTCACAGCGGCCGCCAGCCGGTGGCGGAAGCGGAGCAGTTCATCGAGGCGGCGCTTGGCGCGGTGCCCGGTGGTGCGCCGGCCGTGGTCTTCGTCATCTGTCCCGGGCTCGGCTACGTCATCGAGGCCATCGGCCGACGTGCGCCCTCGACCAAGGTGATCGCCATCGAGCCATTCCCCGCGCTCGCGAGGGCGATGCTGGCTCGTCGCGACTGGCGCGACTGGCTCGAGAGCGGGCGGCTCACCATGCTCGTCGGCCCCGACTACCGCGGCGCGGCGGAGGTGGGACGACTGATCAGCCCGCAGGTGATCGCGTCCACGTCCATCGTCGAGCTGCCGGTGATGCGACGCGAGTGTCCTGACGACAGCGCGCGCGCACGTGCCATTGCCCGGCGGATTCTCGACGGCGCGCAGCTCAACGCCGAGGCGCGACGCGCCTTCGCGGGTCGGTACCTGCTGAACACGCTGCGCAATCTGCCCGCGATTGCGGAAGAAGGCGACGTCGCGGCACTGCGCGGTGCGTTTGCGGGCGTGCCCGCGATCGTGGTCGCGGCCGGGCCGTCGCTCGACACCAACATCCCGTATCTGAAATCGCTGCAGGGGCGCGCCGTCATCATCGCGGTCGACACCACGCTGCGTCCGCTCCGCGCGGCCGGCATCCAGCCGCACATCGTGGTGGCGGTGGACCCGAGCGAGATGAACGCGCGCCACATGCTGGGCCTCGACGACACGGACGGATCGTGGCTGGTGAGCGAGGGGAGCATCGACCCACGCGTGTTTCCGCAGTTTGCCGGTCACGTGTTCAGCTTCAAGGTGAGTAATCACCAGCCATGGGCGTGGCTGCGCACGCACGGGTTCGATCGCGGCACGCTGCGCGCGTGGGGATCGGTGCTGACAACAGCCTTCGATCTGGCGCTCGACATGGGGTGCGATCCGGTGGTGTTTGCCGGTGCCGATCTGGCGTACCCAGGCGGCGTGCACTACTGCCGCGGCACGATGAACGAGGACCCGCGCAATCACTTCGCGTCGGCCGAGGTCCGCGCGCACGGGTTCACCGAAGCCCTGCGGCACCATCAGCGTGTGACCTGTGTCGAAACCGACGTGCACGGACAGCCGATCGAGTCGACCCCGCAGTTCGTGCAGTTCCGGGACTGGCTGGTGTCGCGGGCGGAGGAGGCGGTGCAGGAGGCCGCCGGGCGTCGGATTCTCAATGCCACCGGGGCCGGCATCCTGCACGGCGCCGGGGTTGTGCAGGCGTCGCTGGCCGCACTTCCCATCGCGTCCACGAAGGTGGATGTGGCGGCACGACTCGCCAGCGCGTGGCGGCAGTCGCGCGAGGGCGACCGCGCGAGTGGTGAGCGCCTCGCGGCCACGCTGGCCGTGGCCGATGCTGCGTCGCTGCCAATCGACGCGTGGCTGGAGTTTGCGGTGGGCACGCTCACCTCGGAGGAGGTCATCTCCTGTGTGGTCCCGTACTGGAGCCTGCCCCCGAGCGTCACCGCGCAACCGGAATCCCTGACGCGCAGAGCCGGTCGGCGCGTGCAGTTCTCGGCAGCGGCCGCCGGGAGCGCGCGGATTCGGTGGGACGTGAGCCGCGATGACGGGGCCTCGTGGCACGAGGTGCCGGATGTCAGCTCGGCGACCTACTCGTTTGTCGCGACCGCCGCCGATGATGGCGCACGCGTTCGCGCGAGGTTCTCCAACCGGCGGGGCGAAGCAGTGAGCGCCGAGGCACGCCTGACGGTGCCGGCGAACGCGCCGCCATGGGACGTGAACGGCGACGGCCGCACGGACCTGCTCTGGCGGAACACACGGACCGGTGATGCGGTCATCTGGACACTTGACGGTGTGGCGCGTGTCGACATGCGCGGGCTGGAACCGTTCACGCCGATGGTCGAGGAGCAGATTGTCGGCGCGGCCGACTTCGACGGTGATGGCAAGGTGGAACTGCTCTGGCGACATGCCGTCACGGGCGCCATCCATGTCTGGCGTCTGCACGGGGGCGTGCAGGCCGCGGTGGCAGGACTGCCCTCGGAGCCGGACGCGGCATGGATCATCGTCGGCACGGTCGACATGCACGGCACCGGACGCCCCGGCATCCTGTGGCAGCACGCGACGACCGGCGCGCTGCGGTACTGGGTGCTCGACGGCACCGTGCTGGTGGGCGTTGAGGCAATCGCACACGACAGCGAGCCGGCCTGGCGCGTGGTCGCGACGGCGGACGGCGATGGGCACGGTCACGCGAATCTCTACTGGCGCCATGGCGCAACCGGGGACAACCGCATCTGGCACATGGACGGGACCGTGTGTGCCGCGGTATCGAGGCTGGACGCCGAGCCCGACCTGCAGTGGCGCATGGTCGTGGCGGTGGATCTCAACGGCGATGGCCGGCCCGACCTCGTCTGGCACAACCCCACGACCGGCGGCGGCCGGGTGTGGTTCATGGACGGTGCCGCGCGGATTGGCGAGGCGGCGCTCGAAACGGTCCCCCCGGAATGGGTGCCCTGCCCGCAGGACACCACGCGGCGATGAGCAGGACGCCCTCGTCAGCGGCGGCTCGGTGATACCCTCGACAGCGACCGCAGACCCACACCTATGCACAAGACTCTGACACCAGCATTAACGGGCAAGCGCGTGCTCGTCACCGGCGGCGCCGGCTTCATCGGCACGCATTTCGTTGAAGCACTGCTCGAGGCCGGCGCGCACGTGCGCGTGCCGATTCATCAACGTCCGATGATCGTGCGCGACGCCCGTGTCGAACAGATGGGCGCGGACCTGACGGATGCGGCCGACTGTCTCCGCGTGTGCACCGGCATGGACTACGTGGTGCACGCGGCCGGCGCGGTGGCGGCGGCCGGCGTCACCGCCGGGAATCCGATGAACGCCATCACCACCAACCTCGTGCTGACCGCGCGCGTGCTCGAGGGCGCGTGGAGCGCGGGCGTGCAGCGGTTTCTGGTCTTCGGCAGCAGCACCGGGTATCCGGTCACCGAGCATCCGGTGCGCGAGGACGAGATGTGGAGCGGCCCGACGCACCCCTCCTACTTCGGTTACGGCTGGATGCGCCGCTACCTCGAGCGCATCAGCGAGTTTGCCGCCTCCAAGAGCGGCATGGGCATCGCGCTCGTGCGGCCCACCGCGGTCTACGGCCGCTGGGACGAGTTCGACCCGAAGACCAGCCATGTCATCCCGGCGCTGATTCGCCGGGCCGTCGCCGGAGAGAATCCGTTCGAGGTGTGGGGCACCGGCAATGAGGTGCGCGACTTCCTGCACGTCACGGACCTGGTGCGCGGCAGTTTGCTGTTGCTCGCGCATCATGCCGTCTGCGACCCGGTGAATATCGGCTACGGCAAGACGGTACGGATTCGCGAGGTCGTCGACGCCATCCTGCAGGCGGCCGGGCACGGGAAGGCGAAGGTGGTCTTCGATGCGACCAAGCCCACGGCCATCCCGGTGCGCACCGTGGATACCTCCAAGGCGCGTGAGCTGCTGGGGTTCGAGCCGTCGATCTCGCTGGAGGATGGGCTGGCCGACACGGTGCGGTGGTACACGGAGAGACTGGGGCAGAGCCGATGATTCGAGACGAAGTGCTGAAGGCGTTCCGCGGGCGGAGCGTGCTGGTCACGGGCGGCACGGGACTGATCGGCCGCCAGGTGGTCGACCTGCTGGCCGTGGCGGGGGCGCGCGTGCGCGTCGTGTCGCTCGACCGGCTCACGCTCGACCCGCGCGTGGAATACGTCTACGGCGACCTGACGGAGTTCGCCTTCTGCCGCGAGGTGATGCGCGATATCCAGATGGTGTGCCACCTGGCCGGTGTGAAGGGCTCAGTCGACGTGTCACGCACGCAGCTGGCCAGCCACTTTGTGCCCACGCTGATGTTCAACACCAACGTGCTCGAGGCGGCGCGCCGCGCGGGGGTGAAGCAACTGGTCTACACCAGCTCGATCGGCGCGTATGCCAGCGCCGAGGTCTTTGTCGAGGGCACCGAGGTCGGCACCTTCAGCGACGCGCCGATGGACTTTGCCGGCTGGGCCAAGCGTGTCGCCGAGCTGCAGATACACGCCTACGCCACGCAGTACGCGCTCGACGGGTACGCGCTCGTCCGGCCGTCGAACGTCTACGGGCCTGGCGACAACTTCGATCCCGAGAACGCCATGGTGGTGCCGACGCTCCTGATGCGCATTCATCGCGGTGAGGATCCGGTGAAGATCTGGGGCGATGGCACGGCCATCCGCGACTTCGTCTACAGCCGCGATGTGGCCGAGGGCATTCTGCTGGCGCTGCACCACGGCACGCGAGGGACCTACGTGAACCTCGGCAGCGGGAAGGGCGTGTCGATTGCGGAGCTGGTCGAGGCGCTGCGGGGCTTCCTGGACTTCCGCTACGAGTTCGACACGACGAAGCCCGGGGGATTCCCCAAGCGGGTGATGGACATCGAGCGGGCACGCGCCTGGATCGAGTACGCGCCCACCACACCGCTCGCCGAGGGGCTGCGCGCCACCTGGGAGTGGTTCATCGCGCACCAGGACGAGTACCGGCGGAAGCAGAACTACTTCAAGCCGGATCCAGCTTGAAGTGATACCACTCGATGAGGCCGAGGAACGCCGCCTCGGCCAGCGCGCGCTGCCGCGTGTCGGGTGCCTGCACGTAACGCCCATTCCCCATGAAGCCGACGACGCGGTCCGGCACGATCGCCGCCAGCAGGCGTTCGGCCTCGTCGAGACCCTGGCCCTCGGTCCCCGCATCCAGAAAGAACGCGGCGCCGAAGCCGACCGCCCTGAGGTGCGCGAGCTGATCGGCTGAGAGCTGCTCCAGCCGATAGCCCCCCGGCGTCCCATACGGGTGAAAGGTGAAGTCGCAGGCCGCGATGGCGCGAAGCGCCGACTCGTCTCGGGCGTGACTGATCACGTGGACGTTCGGCTTCGGCTGATGCGCGACCACCTGATTGAAGAAGGCTTCCATGCGCCCCATGTGCGCCGACCGCAGGACCAGCAGCGGCCCGTCCCATGGCAGCGTCCCGGGTTCGACCAGGCCTCGGGCCTTGTCCCGCAGCAGCATGTCGAGGACCAGTCGAAGGCTGCGCTCGGTGTCCGTGGGGGACGTTGGTGTTGACGTCGGTGTTGACGTCGGCGTTGACGTCGGCGTCGATGTGGTGTCCACGTGCATGTCGTCCTCACTCCTCATCTCAAGCGGGCGCGTCGCGACGAGCAGCCGCGCCTCTCCCATGACTCGCACAGCGCAGCCCGGCATGGCCTCGCGCACGCGCTGGCGCGCGGCCGAGCCGTCACCGGTGACCGGGGAGAACACGACGCCGCCCGGTGCCAGCCGCTGTGCCAGATCCCGGTAGATGCGTGTGGGCGTCTCC
>CANJYC010000063.1 GCA_947478985.1 Acidobacteriota bacterium
CCTCGCGGCGATGTCGTGCTCAGCACGCGGGGTCTGACCAGCCTGGCCATCGACGCCGGTGCGATGCGTGTCCGCGTCGGCGCCGGCCTGCCGCTTTCGGAACTCCAGCGCGCGCTCGCGTCGGCTGGGCTCTACTACCCGCCGATTCCGACCTACGACGGCGCGTTCGTGGGTGGAACGCTGTCGACCAACGCCGCCGGCGCGGCGACCTTCAAGTACGGCAGCGCGCGCCGCTGGGTCGAGGCCCTCACGGTGGTGCTGGCCGACGGCACGGTCCTCCCGATCGAACGCGGCCGGACCAAAGCTGCCGAGATGGTGTCGGTGCCCACGTATGTCATGCCCGACGTGCCGAAGCTCTCGGCGGGCTACTACGCGCGCCCCAACATGGATCTGGTCGACCTGTTCGTCGGATCGGAAGGGACGCTCGGCGTGATTGTGGAGGCGACCCTCCGCGTCATGGCCCTGCCGCGCAAGTGCGCGGCGCTTGTGACCTGCGCCTCCGATGCACAGGCCGTGGCGCTCACCGCAGCCCTCCGCGAGCAGGCGGCTCTGGCGTGGCGCGGCGACGGGCCGCTCGACGTGGCCGCGGTGGAGTTCATGGACACACGCGCGCTCGCGCTCGTGCCGGATGAGGCCTTCGCCAGGGCGCGCGTCGCACGACCCGCCGAGGGCGCGGTCCTCGTGCTCGTGCAGATCGAAGTGCCCGGTGATGATGATGCGGCGCTCGCCGCGCTCGCGGACGTGCTCGACGCGTGCGGCATCACGGAGGATCCGGTGCTGGCGATGGCGGGCGATGACCGTGCGGTGGCGCGGATGTTCGAGCTGCGCGAGGCCGTGCCCGCAAGCGTCAACCGCCACATCGCCGGCGTGCAGGCACGCGTGGACCCCGGCGTGCACAAGACGGCCGGCGACATGATCGTCCCCTTCGACACACTCGAGGCATCGATCGCGCTCTATCGCCGCGCGTTCGAATCGCGCGGATTGCGCTATGCGATCTGGGGACACGTCTCCGACGGCAACCTCCATCCGAACGTCGTGCCGGACACGCTGCGCGACGTGGAGGCAGGTTCCGAGGCGATCCTCGAGATGGCGCACGAGGTCCTCGCCATGGGCGGCGCGCCGCTGGCGGAACACGGCGTCGGGCGCAGCGCGCTCAAGCAGCGCCTGCTCAGAGAGATGTACGGGGACCGCGGCATCGACGAGATGCGCGCCGTGAAGCGCACGCTCGATCCAGGCTGGAAGCTGTCCTCGGGCGTCCTGTTCCCGCCCTAGTCATCCGCACGCTCAGCGCGCCGCAGTCCCGAGCCACTGCGCGCGGAAGCGCCGCTGCGCGTCGGTTAAGGTCTGGCCGATCTCCTCCGCCGGCACGATCTCCTGCCGCGGATCGGCGGCGACCATCACCGTCGCCGGCACCCGCTGACCACGGCGTTCGAAGACGACGGGCACCGCCTCACCGGGTCGCCGCGCACGGATCGCGCGCTGCAGCTCACCCGCGTCGGTCGCCGCCAGCCCCCCGAACGACACCACCACGTCGTCGCGCTCCATCCCGGCGGCATACGCCGGTGAACCCACCGGCACCGCACCCACGATCCGCACCTTGCCCGCGGCGTTCTGCAGGCGCAGCTCGCCCAGGTAGCCCTGGCCGGGACTGCCCGGGCGCAGGATCAGCCCCGCGCGCGCCAGCAGCGGCGCGAAGTTCAGCACCTCGTGTCCCTGGATGTAGCGGGCGAAGAAGTCGGTGGCGAAGGCCGCGTCGCCGGCCACCTCGCCCAGCACGGTGCGCGCGTCGGCGATCGTGTAGGGATTGTCGACGTAGCCGGGCAGCCGCCCGCCTGGCTTGCCGAAGCGGCGCCAGAGCGCCCGCATGAACTCGTCCAGCGTGATCGTCCCGTTGCTGCGCTCACGAAGCGTCAGGTCGAGGCCAAGGCCAATCGCCTCACCCCACGTGTAATAGGAGATGAAAGTGTTGTCGAAGCTGGTGCGGTCGATGGCGGTCGCCGCGTCGACGAACGGCGCCATCCGGCTCATCTCCTCAGCGGTCCGCAGCGCGCGCCCCGGCGCGAGCGTCACCGTGTTGATCGTGGCGGCGGCATTGTCGAGGTAGTCGCGCAGCGCCGAGAGTCCGGCGCGGCTCAGGATGAGCGGCTCGTAGTAGTTCGTGAAGCCTTCGGCCAGCCAGAGCTCGCCGGACATATTGGCGTCCTCGAAGTTGAACGGCTCGAGCGAGCGCGGCCGGATCCGCTCCACGTTCCACGAGTGGAAGAACTCGTGCGCGGCCGAGGCCACCAGGTCGACGCGTCCTCCACGGATCGATGATGCACTACTGAGGAACGTACTGTTCCGGTGCTCCATCGCATCACCGTTCGCCCACGGCACGTAGTCGCCGATGAACGTGTAACCGCCGCCCTCGTACGCCGGAAACTCGCCATACACGCGGCGTTCCTCGGCGACTACTTTTTGAAGATCGGCGGTGAGGGCATCGAGGTCAGCTTCGCTCCCGTCGTGATGGACCGCGACCCTGAAGAGCGGCCCCGGCTCGTCTGCCACGTGGAAGGTGCGCTGCGCGAAGGCGCTGAACTCGGATGGGCTGTCCATCAGGTATTGAAGGTTCGGTGCCGTGAACGTGAGCGGGTCCGCTCCCGGCATCAACTGCGTGGCCACGCGCCACCCCGAGCCTGCGGGCGGATCGAAGCGGACGGTCACCGGACGCGTGTCGAGGCCGCGCGCCCACATGAGAGCGGCCGGCATGTTGATGTGCGCGTGCGTGCCGTCGATCGCGAGGTACGTGCCGTCGACGCGATCGCCGAAGACGCGATAGCTCACGCGCACCGTGCCGGCGTGACCGCCGACATTCCATTGAGAGGGATTCGGCTGTGACACCGCCAGCGCCTTCCCGGCAGCGTCGGTCACGCGCACGTCGTACACGTTCTTGGCGAACTCGTGCACCGCATAGCGCCCCGGCGAGGATCGGCTCATGCGCAGCTCGAGCGTGCCTGACGGCAGGCCCGTGAAGGTCGCCTCAACCTGCATCTCGCGATGCTCTGGCGCAGGGAACGACAAGCGATATGCGACCGGCTGCTGCGCCCCCGCCTCGCCCGGGAGCAGCACGGTGAGCAGTGCGGCAAGCGCCGCGACGAACAGCGCACGCGCGAGGTGGCGGCCGCGGACGACGAGTCGCATGGGTGCTAGCATACGCCGGTGTTCCCGTCTGCCGTGGCCGCCGCGAGGCCTGCCTCCACTGTCGTGCTGCTTCGGCCTTCAGCCTCGCGCTTCGACGTGTTCCTCCTGCGCCGCCACGACGAGATCGCGTTCATGGGCGGCGCACACGTGTTCCCTGGCGGCCGCGTGGACGAGGCGGATCGTCACGACGACCCGGCCATGCGTCATCGGCTGGCGGCCGTGCGTGAGCTGCACGAGGAGGCCGGCGTGACGCTGGGTGTCGGCGACCTCACACCGTTCGCGCACTGGGTAACGCCGGTGGCGGAGATGAAGCGCTTCGACACCTGGTTCTACGTTGCGCTCGCACCGGACGATCAGGAAGCCTTGCACGACGGGAGCGAGCACACCGAGAGTCTCTGGGTGGATCCGGCGGAGGCGGTCGAGATGGCGCGGCGTGGCGAGATCGCGTTGCCGCCGCCGACGTGGATGACACTGCAGCGGATGGCCACGTTCGCGCGGCCAGCCGACGTGCTGGCCTGGGCGCGCACCGTGAACGTCGTCCGCATTCAGCCGTCGCTGCAGGAACGTCACGGCGCAAGAGTCGTGACGGTTCCCGGAGATCCGCCGGTGGCGTTCGTGCTGGAGAATGGCCGCTGGCGGGAGGCGCCAGAAGAGCTGTGACACGGTCTCGGCTACACTGAGGTTCTCCCCCGTGAGTAACCTGAGGAGCATGCACATGAAGCACTTTCTGACGCTGGCACTCGGCACTGCCCTGGCCGTTGCGGGATGTGGCACACCCACACCGAAGGCCTCTGACACCGCTCTCTCGTCAACGCCTGCAGCAGCGCCCGCTGCTGCCGCACCGGAAGCCGTTTCCAGCGCGGCCGTCAGCACGACGCCGCCAGCCGCGAGCAGCGCGAAGACAACGCCCGCCACTGCTGCCAAGGCACCGGCCGCAGCGCAGCCGGCATTCCGCGAGGTCACGATTCCGGCCGGAACAAGCCTGCCGCTGTCGCTCACAAGCGCCATTGCCTCTGACACAAGTGCGATCGAAGACGCAGTATCCGCTGAGCTGACGCGAGCGATTGTGGTGGACGGCCGCGAGGCGATCCCCACTGGGACGCCGATCACGGGCCACGTCACGGCGGTCGATGGTGCGGGTCGCGTGAAAGGGCGCGCGATGATCGAATTCCGCTTCACGTCGCTCCGGGCCGGCAACACCGGCTACGACGTACAGGCGGCGCCGATCTCGCAACTTGCACCCGCGACCAAGGGTGAGGACGCCACCAAGGTTGGCGTCGGCGCTGGCGCCGGCGCGCTGATTGGCGGCCTGCTCGGCGGCAAGGGCGGTGCGGCGAAGGGTGCGGCGATCGGCGGCGGCGCCGGTGCGGGTGTGGTGCTTGCGACCAAGGGACAGGAAATCCGGCTGGCGGCTGGCGCCGATGTGTCGACCGCCCTCACGGCGCCGCTGACCATCCGCGTGCGGGCGCAATAGCCACGTTCGAACGGCGTGCGCGAGTGTGGCTTGGCGTCTGTCGCGCGCGTGATCAGCCCGCGACGATCGGGAGCGTCGGGCGCTTCAGCCTGCGCAGCACCATGTCGGCCATCATGTCGAGGAAGAGTGGATCGTCGTTGACCGCGGCGGCGCGCGTCATCGGCAGGCCGATCTCCCGGGCGATATCCGCCGCCTCGCGATCGAGGTCGTAGAGCACCTCGATGTGGTCGCAGACGAATCCAATGGGACACAGCACGGCGGCCTGGAGCCCCTTCGCGCGCTCGGCGCGCAGGTAGTCACCAACATCCGGATCGAGCCACGGATCCTCAGGCCGGCCGCTGCGGCTCTGAAACACGAGCGCCCAGTCGGCCAGGCCCGCCTGATCCGCCACCAGGCGCGATGAGGCCAGCAACTGCTCGCGGTATCGCGTCTGCTCGGCCATGCGCACCGGGATGCTGTGCGCCGTGAAGACCAGCCGCGCGCCGCCGCGCACCGCGGCCGGGAGCTTGTCGATCGCCTCGCGCACGTGATTGGCGTTGGCTGCGATGAAGAGCGGGTGGTCGAACCAGCTGTCCACGTACGACACCGACACGTCGCGGCCGGTGGCCGTGTGCAGCGCCTCACGCGCCACGCTGACGTTCTCGCGATACTGCTGACAGCTCGAATAGGAATGATGGGCGGCGGTGATGAACCCGATCGCGCGCCGCACGCCGGCGTCGTGCATGCTGCGGAACGTGTCGCCAAGCAACGGATGCCAGTTGCGCATGCCCACATGCACCGGCAGCGGGTGACCCGCCGCGGCAAGGCGCACGCGCAGGCCCTCGGCCTGGCGCATCGTCAGCTCAGTGATGGGAGATACGCCGCCGAAGAGCTGATAGTGGTGCGCCACCTCATCGATCCGATGCGGCGCGACGCGCCGGCCGCGCAGCACATTTTCGAGAAAGGGCCGGACATCATCGGGTCCCTGCGGACCGCCGAAGGACACCACGAGGACTGCGTCAAAGGTCATCGACGAGGGGCTCACCGGGCTGAGTATCGCATGGGCGCGCTCCCCTGGTCGGCGGCCCGGTCGTCGCCGAACCTCAAGCGGATGACATCGCCCCGGTATCGAAAGACGCTGCGGAGGGTCGGCGCGATGAAGAACCGATGTGCCATTCGGCCGAGCACGCCGAGCGGTGGCGTGTAGAACACCCGATCCTCCATCACCGTGCGTGGGCCGTCCGCCTGAAACGCATGCTCGTGCCACCAGAGCCGGTACGGACCCGACTCCTGAAGATCGACGAAGCGTCGTCCCGGCTCCCACGCCACGATCCGCGTGCGCCATCGAACCGGAACCGGACCGACGCGCACGCGATGGTTGATGATGGCACCCGCAGCCATCGGGGGAATGGAGCCCTCGATGGAGAATTGCATGGCCGCCGGCGTGATGAGGCCAAGGTTCGCGGCCTTCGAGAAGAAGTCGAACACTGCGTCGAGCGGTGCATCGATGACCACCCTGGTCCGTAGCTCGTAGCGCGCGCCCTCGGCTCCTTCCGGCGGCTGCCGGGCGATGGCAATGGCGACGGGTGCACCCGCGACGATGTCCGCGAGCGCCTTGGCGAGGGTCGGAAACTGAAACGCGAACTGCCGCTCCTGCAGGACCCGAGGCTCGACGCGCTGGCTCGCCAGCAGCACCGTGGCCGCCTCGCCGAAGAGAGTCTTGAGCACGAAGGCCGGGAGAGGAAGCAGCGACGGGCGATGCAGCGCGCGACCGAGCGCGCGTGCGAACGACCGGCTCGTGGTCTGTTCGGGCGCTACGCCGTTGACCGGTCCACGATAGCGATCGTCTGCGATCGCGTCCGCGATGATCTTCACCATGTCATGGAGGTGAATCCACGGCACATACTGCTGGCCCGATCCGATCGGCCCGCCAAGGCCGAGCGTGAATGGGGGCAGCATCTGTCCGAGCGCGCCCCCGGCCCGGCCGAGGACGACGCCCGTGCGAAGCCGCACGACGCGGATGCCCAGTGCCGTGGCCGACTCAGCAGCCTCTTCCCACTGGCGGCAGAGACCGGCAAGAAAGTCGCTGCCCGGACTTGATGCCTCCGACAGCGACTCGTCCGCGCGGTCACCGTAGTAACCAACGGCGCTTCCAGAAACGAAAACGGACGGCCGCGTGCTGGCCGCGTTGAGCGCATTGACGAGTTGCCTGGTCAGCCCGACGCGGCTCTCCACGATGGATCGGCGGCGCGCCTCGGTCCACCGGCCGGCGAGCAGCGGGTCCCCCGCCAGATTCACGACCGCGTCGCACCGCTCGAGCGCCGCCACCAGCGCGTCGTTGCCGGCGCCAACCGTCACCACGTCCACGTCGGCGCCAAGCCGGCTGCGTGCACTGCGCTCGGATCGCACCCAGGCCACCACGCTGTGGCCTTCGCGCTGCAGGAGCGGAATCAACGCACGGCCGATGAAGCCGGTGGCGCCGGCGATGAACACTCTCATTCGCGATCCCTTCTAAGAGCGCGTTGCGAAATTACGCGTAGCGGGTCCTGTCGCTGGACAGCCCCACCCGTGCTCGGCCCTGTCGGGCCCGCGGCGCGGGCGGGGCGCCCCGTCCAGCGCCACCCGCGAGCCGTAATTGCGCAACGCGCTTTAAATCTTTCGCCCGTCGTAGGCCCAGTGCAGCACCGCCTGCCGCTGCCGCCGTCGGCACTCGATGTCGCCCGGCTCGCAGTTGTGCCGGATGGCGGCCACGTGGCGTGCGATTGCGCGCCAGCGCCGGATCTGCCGCGCATCATCGGCCGTGCGCCGGCCCTGATAGTAGCGGCAGTACCACTGGAACCACCCGCGGGGATCCTGCGTGTGGATCCACCCCTTGCGGCGCCAGACGGCGAGCGACTGCGACGCGTTGACGCCGAAGCAGTTCAGGCGCGGGTCGTGCCGCTCGGCGCAGAGCGCCGCGCCCGCGAACCAGGACGCCGGGAATTCCGCTCGGCAGTCCGTCATGTATTTGCCGCCGAACACGCCAAGTGCCAGCATCTGCTTCGGCGTCAGCTCCGGCGAGAAGCCGGGCGCGAAGTTCCGCCCAACCGGTTCGGTGCGCCAGTAGACGTAACCCTGCTGCATGAGGTCGTGCACGACGACGCGCTTTGCCATCGGGCTCACACGTGGTTGCGCAGCATCAGCTCCACCGGGTGCGGGCGCATATAGACCTGTTCGGCCAGGTAGGACACCTCGCCCCGGCGGATGTGGTGACCAAACAGCGTGAGCGGCACGACCAGCGGCACGCGTTCGGCCGCATAGTCCTCGATGAGCGCGAGCAGTTCCGCCCGGCTCTCGCGGTCGAGCGTCTTCTTGAAGTAACCGAGCATGTGCTGAAGCACGTTGGCGTTTCGGCGCGGTGTGGCGAGGGCCTGGAGTGCGGCCATGAAATCAGACGAGTAGCGCTCCTGGAATTCAGCCCTCGGTATGGACGCCCCCGACGCGACCAGCTGACCGAGATGCCGGTAGGCGTCCGGCTTGTGCGCCATGAGCGTGAGCTTGTGCGCGGTGTGGAACCTCACGACGTCGCCCATCGTCCAGCGCTTCGCGAACAGCATGGTGAGCCGGCGGTAGGCGAAGATCCGCTCGACGAAGTTGTCGCGCAGCCGCGGGTCGTTGAGCCGCCCTTCCTCTTCGATGGGGAGCAGCGGGAACCGGGCCGCGAGTGCTTCGGCGAAGATCCCGCGACCGGTCTTGGTCGGAACGCCGCCATTGCCGTAGACCTTGACGCGCTCGAGCCCGCAGCTCGGCGAGTCTTTCTTCAGGACGAACCCGAACAGGTCCTCCTCGGCCAGCTCGTTCACGCGGCGGCTCGAGAACCGGCGCAGCATCACGGTCTTGTCCTGCGCGGTCTGATTGGTGAGCAGCCGGATCTCGTC
>CANJYC010000064.1 GCA_947478985.1 Acidobacteriota bacterium
GTCGGGATGATGCAGAAGGCGCACTTGTAGTCGCACCCTTCGGCAATCTTCACGTAGGCGTAGTGGCGCGGTGTGGCCAGGAGGCGTGGCGTCTCGGCGTCGTAGATGTAGGTCGGCAGGTCGGCGGCTTTCGTGCTGCCAGGGGTGCCGGCCCGTTCGCCGTTCGCGCGCAGCAGCGGGATAAGTCCGCTCCCCGGCGCCTGTTCGCTGCCGGCGGAGCCGGCCGCGCCGCCGATCGCGCGGACGATGTCGGGCACGTTGCCGGTGCCGAGCACGGCGTCGATTTCCGGAATCTGCGCCTTCAGCTCATCGCGATAGCGCTCGCCCATGCAGCCGGTGACGACCAGGGTCCGGCAGTGGCCGGTCTTCTTGTACTCCGCCATCTCGAGGATGGTGTCGATCGACTCCTGCTTGGCCTTGTCGATAAAGGCGCAGGTGTTGACGATGAGCACGTCGGCCTCGGCGGCATCGCGCGTGAGCTCGTGGCCCGACTGCTGGGCGAGCCCCAGCATCACCTCGGAATCGACGAGGTTCTTGGGGCAGCCGAGCGAGATCATGCCAATTTTCATGTGGGGTATCGGCAAGGGGAGGAGGTCAGGCCCCTGTCGCGACGATCCAAGGATACTCGACGGATAATCGTCGGACCGAAATGCCCACTACTGACCATGTCGCCGTCTCGTCGGTGCTGCAGGGACAGGAGCCGACCGGCAGCGTTGTGACCGTTCGCGGCTGGGTGCGGACGCGCCGCGATTCGAAGGCCGGATTCTCGTTCATTCATCTGCACGACGGATCCTGTTTCGATGCCGTCCAGGTGGTGGCCGCCGCCGCATTGCCCAACTACGACAGCGAGATCCGGAAGCTGACCTCGGGCTGTTCGGTCGTTGCCCGCGGCGTCGTAACCCAGAGCCAGGGCCAGGGCCAGGCGGTCGAGCTGCACGCCGAGACCGTTGAGGTTGTCGGCTGGGTCGAGGACCCGGAGGCGTACCCGATTCAGCCGAAGCGCACATCGTTCGAATATCTCCGGGAGGTCGCCCACCTCCGCCCCAGGACGAACACCCTCGGTGCCGTGGCGCGCGTCCGGCACTGCCTCAGCATGGCGGTGCACCGCTATTTCCACGAGCACGGCTTCTTCTGGGTCCATACGCCGATCGTGACGGCCAGCGATGCCGAGGGCGCAGGAGAGATGTTCCGGGTCAGCACCCTCGATGTCGCGAACATCGCGGCGATTCCGCGCACGCCGGACGGCCGTGCCGATTTTTCGCAGGACTTCTTTGGCAAAGAGGCCTTTCTCACGGTCAGCGGACAGCTGAACGTCGAGGCGTACTGCTGCGCCTTGTCGAAGGTCTACACGTTCGGGCCGACGTTCCGTGCTGAGAACAGCAACACCAGTCGCCACCTGGCTGAATTCTGGATGGTGGAGCCCGAGATCGCCTTTGCCGATCTGGCCGACGACGCGGCGCTGGCGGAGTCATTCCTCAAGTACATCTTCACGGCGCTCCTCAACGAGCGCGGCGACGATTTGAAGTTTTTCGCCGAGCGCATCGACACGCAGTGCATCGCCCGCCTCGAGGCCTTCGTCAACTCGGCGTTCGAGCGGATGTCCTACACCGATGCCATCGCGGCGCTTGAGAAGAGCGGCAAGGCCTTTGAGTTTCCGGTTCGCTGGGGCATTGACCTGCAGTCGGAGCACGAGCGCTGGCTGACCGAGGAACACGTCAAGAGCCCGGTGGTGGTGATGAACTACCCGAAGGAGATCAAGGCGTTCTACATGCGCATGAATGACGACGGAAGAACCGTCGCCGCCATGGATGTCCTGGCGCCTGGCATCGGCGAGATCATCGGCGGTTCACAGCGCGAGGAGCGGCTCGACTGTCTCGACCGTCGGCTGGCGGAACTGCACCTGGATCCGCAGGCGTACTGGTGGTACCGCGACCTGCGGCGGTTCGGGACGGTGCCGCACGCGGGTTTCGGTCTGGGCCTCGAGCGGACGATTCTCTACGCCACCGGCATGGCCAACATCCGCGACGTCATCCCGTTCCCCCGGACGCCCGGACACGCCGCATTCTAGAAGATTGCGCTAGAAGGTCACGAACGCCCGTTCGAAGCGCTCGCGCGCCTTCGCGCAGCGTTTCAGCACGTCGACCGGATCGCCGCTGCCGCCGCTGACCTCGAACATCATCACGCCGTCGTAGCCGATCTTCTGCGTTTCCATCAGCGCCACATCCCAGTTGATCGAGCCGCCGAAGGGCACGAGATGTTCGTCGCGCGTGCCGCGGTTGTCGTGCACGTGCGTCGTCAGGAGGTGGCCGGACACGGCTTCGATGGCGTCGTCGAGGTCGCCCATCATGTTGGCGTGGCCGTAGTCGAGGCAGATGCCGGCGTCGAGTCCGTCAAGGTCCTCTTCGAGCAGTTGCACCAGTGCCTCGGCGCTGCCGAGGCGGTTCGGCAACACCTCAAGTGCCACCCTGACGTTCACTGCCGCGGCGCGCTCGACGATCTCCTCGATGCTGCGCCGCGCTGCGGCCGGCTGGTTGTCGTCGCTCGACATCGCGCGGGAGGTCCCGGGGGGCTGTCCGGAGTCGGGTGTGCCGAGGTGCAGGACGAGGTAGCGGAACGGGCACTGCCCGGCGAGGAGGAGCGCTGCCTCAGTCTCCGCGACGGCAGCCCCTCGCCGCTGTTCGTTGCCCGACGCATTCGAGTACGGCGCGAGCCATGTGCGGCCGTTCATACCGTCAGCAATGGGCGCGTGGACCGAGTGCAGGTCGAGCCGCGTATCTGAGAGCCATTCACCAAGCTGGGCGATTGCATGAGGGTCGCGGTAGTCGAAGTGTGTGCGCGTGGCGCACAGTTCGACAGCCTCGAACCCGTGTGCCGCGATATGCACCAGGTGCTCCCGCGTGAGCCGCGTGTCGTGAAAGAGATGCGTCGAGATGCCGAACCGGCGGTCCATAGGTGTGGCCCGGATGGCTCGGGCCGAACATGGATTCTAGCCGACAGGAGTGGGCGGCGAGCGGTGGGCCTGCGGCTCGTGCGTTACCGCAGCTCGTCGAGGTGCGCCGCGAGCAGCGCCCGGAGGCGCGCAAACCGCGGGTAGCGCTGCAGAACGGCACGCACGTAGTTGAGCGTGCGCGGGATGTACTGGATGTAGACGGTGTTGTTCTTGGACGTCGTCTGAAAGCCAAACGTGCCCAGTGCCTTGATGTTGCGCTGCAGGGCCATGAGATCGAAACGGCGGCGGAACTCCATCGCGTCCGGCACCGTGCCCCAGGTGCCGCGCAGCGCGAGAAAATACGCCATCAGTTCCTCGACCTGCTGCTCGGTGAAGTCGACGTAAGAGTCGCGAAGCAGCGAGGCGAGGTCATACGTGTCCGGCCCGAGCCGCGCATCCTGGAAGTCGATGACGTAGAGGCTGCCTTCGTGGAGCATGAGATTACGGCTGTGGTAGTCGCGATGGCAGAGGACCCGCGGCTCGCCCGCCAGTTCTGTGGCGACGGCTGTGAATTCCGCCCCGAGTGCCTCGCGGTCGGCTGGAGACAGCGAGGCGCCGCGGTAGGCCTCCAGAAAGTGCTTCACGAAGAACTGCAGCTCCCACATCAGCTTGTCGACGTCGAATGCGATGCCGTAGGGGAGATACTCCGGCGACTGGAGCTCGTGCCCACGCCGCTGCATTGTGTCGATGAAGGACACCGCCTGGCGATAGCGGGCCGCGTGTTCGGCCGGCGACTGCGCGCCCAGGTGCGCCTGCAGCGTGACGTCGCCGAGGTCCTGCTGCGACATGATGCCGAGGGCGTCTGAATGCCCCAGGATGCGCGGCACCGGTACCGGCATCGCTGCGAGCAGCCGGGAGACATTCACGAAGGGCAGGGAGTCGAACGTCATCGCCCCTGGCTGGACGGCAAGCACCTGCGAGGGTTCGTGCGGGATGAGGACCCGGAAATACCGCCGGTCGCCGGCGTCGCCCGTGAGCGGCACCACTTTCGCGTGGCGCGCGGCCAGCCCGGTCTCGGCGAGAAAGCGATCGATGCGTGCGTGGACGTCGTTCCGGTTCTGCAGCTGAGATTCGGGCATCAGGGTCTCATCGCCTCGAGTACGACGGGTAGGCTCACAGCGAAGCGATGGCCATCTGGTCGATGCGACGCTCGCCAGGCATCAGGTCGCCGTCGGCCGGGCGGATCGTCACGCCGATCCAGGACGTGTCCGCCGGCACGCGTGTGCCGTCGGTGACCACGCACTGTCGCAGCATCGCGCCTGCACCCACTTCCACATCGTCCCACAGGACCGAGTCCTCGACGCGTGCCGTCGGGTCGACCACGGTCCGTGCACCGTACGGCGTCGTGCGACCATCGCGTTCCGCGAGCAGCAGCGCCGTAGATAAATAGTCCGCCGGCGTGCCGATGTCGAAGAACTCCGCGTCGCAGACGTGGGCACGAATCGCACCCGCGCGAGCCGCGAGCAGGGCCGGGTAGAGCGTGGCGACGGATTCGTACGGCACGTGGTCCGGCACGGAGGCAAAGGCCTCGGCTTGTGCCACCTGCACGCCGATGAAGTGATACGAGTGCTGTGCGGCGCCGCGTCTGGCGAATCCCGTCACGACGTGACGATCGTCAATCACCACCCCGCCGTACTTCTCAGGCTGCCGGTTCGGCACGACGGCCATGGTGACGAGCGCGCCCGAGCGCCCATGCGCCGCCACCAGCGCGGCGAGGTCGACATTGGTGAGTGTGTCGCCGTTGACGATGAGGAACGTCGACGCGTCGAGTAGCGGCAGCGCGCGCTTCGGACCTCCGGCCGAACCCAGCACGGGTGTTTCCCACGAGTAGCGCACGCGCATGTCGAGATCGCTGCCGTCACCGATGTGGCGGGTCAGGGTGTGCGGCAGATGGTGGAGGTTGAGGACGGCGTCGGTGATGCCCCCGGCGCGAAGCGTTCGAAGGATGCGCCGGGCGAGCGGTTCGCCGGCGACGGGCAGCGCCGCCTTGGCACGGACCGAGGAGAGCGGGCGCAATCGCGTGGCGAGCCCGGCCGTCAGTACAAGGGCGGGGATCATTCCTCTCGAAACACCATGTCATGTCCAAGCAGGCCGTACGCCTCCCGGTGCGAGAGAAAGAGTCCGCGGTACGACTCGAGAATGAAATCGGCAGGCGTGCGGCCGAGTGCGCGTGTCATCGCGAGGATGCCCTCCTCGCCGCCTTCAATTTCGACGTAGGTTCCAACCGGCGTTTCATCGATTCCAATCGTCACGTCCTCGGCGGCGTACTCCTCGCGGTACTTCTCGTAGCGAAACCAGACGTGGAGGCCCAGTTCCTCGAAGACGTGCTGAAGGACCGCGCCGTCGCTGACGACAGTTTCGTGCTCTTCCCGTGTCTTCATGTGGCCGGGGTGCACGGGCCCCTTGAACGTGAGCAGGCTCTTGCCGCTCTCGGTGCGGATGCGCAGCGCACACTGCCGGCGGCGGAGCGACTCGTCCTCCGTGTCGAGCAGTGCGTCTTCCTGGAGGCGCCGGCAGCGCAGCGGCGTGGCGCCGGCCGCCACGATGGCGGCGCGGGCCTGGTCGGGGGAGTCGAAGCGGAGTTTGACTTCACGCTCAATGGTCGGCGTCACGTCTGGCCTCCGTGGTCCGCAGGCAGTGTGTCCCAGAAAAGCAACGGGCTCCGGGAACGATCCCGGAGCCCGCTACCGAGTGTCAAGTGCGGCCGCTACTCCTTGGTGACGGTCACGAACGTTTCCTGGCCGCCGCGGAGGATGCGCAGGAAAGCCGTGCCGCCTGAGGGAACGCGGCCAAGCTCCCGGCTCGCCTCAGACGCGTTGGTCACCGCCGTGCGGCCGACGCGAACGATGACGTCGCTCGGCTGAATGCCGGCCTTGGCGGCCGCGCTCTCGGGCTCCACCTCCATCACGACCACGCCGCGCGTCCCGTCGTCGATCCGCAGGCGCTGCGCGATCTGCGGCGTGAGGTTGCCCAGCGACATTCCGAAGCCGCTGCTCGGCTCCGGCTGAGCCGGGCCGCTGCGGTTGGCGCCCGCGTCGTTGCGCGCCTGTGTTTCGCTTTCAAGGTCCAGTTCGTCGACCGTGATGTTCTTGGTCTGCTCCTGCTTGTCGCGCACGATGCGCAGGGGCACCGTCGAACCCGGGCGCGTATTGATCACGGCCTGCACCAGGTCCTCCGAGTTGCGGATCGGCTTGCCGTTGTAGGCGATGACGACGTCTCCAGGCTCGAGGCCGGCCTTCGCTGCGGCGCCCTTCGGCGCGACGGTCTGAATGAGGGCGCCGTTCTTGTCCTTCAGGCCGAACTCGTCGACCGCATCTGCCGGCACGCCGCGGACGCCGACGCCGATCCGGCCGCGCGTAATCTTGCCGCTCCGCAGTTGCGGCAGGAGCTCACGCACGGTATTCGACGGGATCGCGAACCCGATGCCGATATTGCCCGCCGCGCGCGAGTCGGTATAAATCGCGGTGTTCATCCCGATCACCTCGCCGCGGATGTTCAGCAGCGGTCCACCGGAGTTGCCAGGATTGATCGCCGCGTCGGTCTGCAGTACCTGGGCGCTCCGCCCTTCGGCCACCGGAAACGGGCGCTCGAGCGCGCTGATGACACCGACGCTGACGGTGTGCGCGAGGCCAAACGGGTTGCCGATCGCCATCACCCAGTCGCCGGGCTGAATCTGCGCCGAGTCGCCGAACTTCACTTCAGGCAGCGTGTGGTTCGGCTTCTGGATGAGCTCGATGAGCGCGCTGTCGGTGAGGGGGTCGCGTCCGACCACCTTCGCTTCATATTCCTGGCTCTCATCTTCGCCGTAGAGCGACACCTCGATCTTGGTGGCGCCCTCGACCACGTGATTGTTCGTCAGGATGAAGCCGGCCTTGTCGATGATGAAGCCGGTGCCGGCAGCCTGCACCAGCTGTTCGCGCGGCTCGCGCTGTCGCTGGCCGCCACCCTGCGGCGACCCGAAGAAGCGCTGGAACAGGTCGTCGCTCCCGTTGCCGCCGCCATTGTCGCCGTTGCCGCCATTGCCGCCCCCGAAGAAGTCGGTCAGGTCCTGCTGACGCTGGCGCGATTCCGTGCGGATGTTCACCACCGCCGGCGTGACGAGCTTGGCGATGTCGCGGAACGTGCTCGCGGTGAGCGGGCCGTTCAGCGGGGCGCTGTTCATCGGCGGTGCGGCCATCGTCTGTGCCGACGACTCCGGCGCCAGGCCGAGCCGCGATGCGATCACCAGGCCGACGGCCAGCGAGGCGGTGGCGATCAGCAACGCGTAGAAAAATGTGGTTTTGCGATTGGACATCACTCTAGTTCTCCAGTTCACGAAAGCGTGACGACTTCTGACTGCCGCGGTCCCGTCACGAGCGCCGCGCGCTCGTCGCGATACATGTTGATCTCGGTCCGAACGCCGAAGGTCTCGAAATAGAGGCCGGGTTCGATGGTGAATCCCGTGCCGGCGAGCAGTCGCCGGTCGTCGTGGGTCTCGTAATCATCGAGATGCACCCCGTTGCCATGGACGTTTTCGCCAAGGCTGTGTCCGGTGCGATGCAGGATCCGGCGGCCGTAGCCGGCCGCCTCGAGCACCCCGCGCGCGGCCAGGTCGACTTCGAACCCCCGCAACTCACGACCCGCTGCGGCCGAGTCCTGCACGAGCGCAACCGCCGCGTCGCGCGCACCGGTAATCGCGCGAAAGGCATTGCCCACTTCGTCCGGCACGCGGGACCCGGTAAACCCGACCCAGGTGATGTCTGCGTACACGGCGCCAGGCGTGTCGTGTTTCCCCCACAGGTCGAGCAGCAATACCGCATTCGGGCTGATCGGCATGGACCGGCCCCCGGACGGAAGATAGTGAGGATCGCCGGCATTGGCGCCAATGGCCACGACCGGGGCGGAATCGCTGACCAGCCGCTCATCGGCAAACCACCCGACCATCGCCTGCTGCAGATCGTACTCGCTCATTGGCCGTTCTGAGGCCAGCGCAGTGGCAGCGGCGGCAAACGCGCGATCCTTGATGCGGTAGAGCGCCTCGGACGCCGAGAGGTGGGTGTCGAGCTGCTCGCGGCTCCATGCGGCTTCGAAGCGCTGCACGAGGTCTCCAGATGAGACGATTTCGACCCCGTGGCGCCTGATGGCCTCCGCGGTGCCCGCGTCCACACGTGAGAGGTAGGGGATGGCGCAGTCCGGGGAGTATTCCATGGCGACACGCGCCAAGCCGTTCAGCAATTGCGAGAGGCCCGCGTGCAGTTCCTGACGGCCGGCATAGACCAGCTTTTCGCCCGGCAGCGCGTCCAGGTTGTGCCGCTCGATGGCGTGCACCAGCCCGCGCGGCTCACCCTGGGCCGGCACGAGGTAGTACCACCGCCGCGTCGTCATGTGGCCGCCACCGGTCAGGCCGGCAATCGACGACGCA
>CANJYC010000065.1 GCA_947478985.1 Acidobacteriota bacterium
GGCCGCACGAGCGTCGATATCATCAAGACCGGAGGCTACAAGGTGTCGGCACTCGAAATCGAGGAAGTGCTGCGCACGCATCCTGGCATTGCCGAGTGCGCCGTGGTCGGCATTCCCGACGACGAATGGGGCGAACGCGTGGCGGTGGCAGTGGAGTTGCGGGAATCGGTCGCCCTCCCGCTCGAGGATCTGCAGGCCTGGGCCGCGTCGCTACTGGCGCCCTACAAGATGCCGCGAGCGATGCGGACGATGACCGCGCTTCCGCGCAATGCGATGGGTAAGGTCATCAAGCCGAACGTGACGGCGCTGTTCGCATCATGACGACGGCGCCCCTGATGCTCTACGACGGGTCGTGCGGGCTGTGCGCGGCGAGCGTGCAGTTCATCCTGCGCCATGAGCGCCGGCACACGCTGCGATTCGCCGCACTGGACAGCGCCATCGGAACGGACATTCGGGCACGGCACCCGGAGCTGGCCGGCGTGGACTCGATGGTCTGGGTCGAGCACGAAGGAGCATCCGGACTCGAGCGCGTGTCGGTGCGTTCGGGCGCGGTGCTGGAGGCGGCGCACTACGTGGGAGGTGCGTGGCAGCTGATGGTCGTGGGTCGGTTGTTGCCGGCGGGTCTGCGCGACGCGATCTACCGCCTCATCGCCCGCCATCGGCACGCGTTCTTCGCGGCGCCGGAGCAGTGCTACCTGCCGCCGCCGGACATGGCGCCCCGCTTTCTCAGCTGAGCACTCGGCCTCAGTGGGACATCGCGTAGAGCAGGGCATTGACGCCCAGCGCGTAGCCCGGCACAGAGAAATTCAGGAAGTATTCCGGGTCTTCCCCCTCACGCTCCCAGGAGTCGCCCAGATCGGTGTTGTGCGTCATCAGCACCATGACGTTGCCATGGCGATCCAGAACCGCGCGTGCATGCGGCACGGCGCTCTCCGCACCACGCTCGGACGTGCCCCCGGTGCCACGCCAGAAGTTGATGGATGAGATCTGCGGGACTTCCTTGATTTCAAACTGCGTCCGGAATAACGGATGGTTACGTGGCAGGTCGATGACCGGGTACTCCGCCACGGGAAGAGCGTGCCGGAGCTGATTGACCCAGAATTCCCAGGCGTACTCGCCCCAGAAGTCGTCGACCCAGAGAAAGCCTCCCTTTTCCAGATAGAGGCGGAGCGCCGCGGCTTCCTGCTCATTGAATGAAGCCGAACCGACCTCCGTCATCATGATGAACGGGCACTGGAACAGCGCGGGGTCCGTGAGGCGGACCACCAGGTGGTTGGGTTCCCCTGACGGGACGCGGCTGATCCGCGTCATGGTGAGTTCGCTCAGACGGGTCGAGAAGTTGATGTCGGCGTCGGGGTAGTCGACCGCCCAGCTGCCGCCGCGGCGGTCGCCGTTGAAGCTGGTGTTGAACGCCACGCGGCAGAAGTTGAACCGGCCGTCGAAGCTCTCGGGAGTGGCGACATCGACACTGTTACGCCCCCGTCGAAACTGCGCCTCGACGGTGGCGGCCGCGCAGAGAAGCGCGGCCAGGAGCAAGCCTGTCAGCAGCCTGCGTGGCATATGCGGTGAAGTCTACTGCCGATCCGCTACACTCGTGCCATGAGACTCGCCGCGGCGGCGATCCTGCTCAGTGTGGTCATGGCGACCGGCGCCTATGCCCAGCGCGCACGCTTTCGCGAAGGGAGCATTCCCCCGCGCTTCGCTCCTTCGCAGATGCCGGACGCCTCGATGACGATCTGCCGTCTGGCGTATCACAGCGTGCGCTCCGAGGCGATGGGCATCGGCTGGCTGACCGACTATCCCTACGCCGAGATGAATCTGCTGACGCGGCTCTCGGAGCTGACCAAAACGCCGGTCAGCCATGACGACCGGCACCGGCCGAACTCCTACGTCGTCCGCCCCACCGACCCGACCCTGTTCAATTGCCCCATGCTCGTCGCGTCCGACGTCGGCACCATCGGACTGGCCGAGGAAGATCTGGAGCCGCTGCGCACCTACCTGCTCAAGGGCGGGTTTCTGTGGGTGGATGACTTCTGGGGCACACCGGCGTGGCGGCAATGGTCAACCCAGATCGGGCGGGTGCTCCCTCCCTCCGAATATCCCATCTCGGACATTCCGTCGGACGATCCGGTGCTGCGTACGATGTTCTCGCTCACGCATGTCCCGCAGGTCACCAATATTCAGTTCTGGCGCGGCGTCGACGGCACCACCACGTCGGAACGCGGCGCCGACAGCGCGCAGGTGGACTTCCGTGCGATTCGAGACAAGCAGGGGCGCATCATGGTGCTGATGACGCACAACACCGACCTGGGCGATTCCTGGGAACGGGAGGGCGAGGACCCGGGGTACTTCTACCAGTTCTCACCGGACGGTTACGCCGTCGGCATCGACGTATTGCTCTACGTCCTCACGCATTGACCCGGTCGTCACGCGTCGCCGCCTGCAGCAGCGACCCGGCTGCGTAGAGCACCACGATCACCACGAGCCAGCGGACGTAGGCCAGCGGCAGCGATCGAACGATGTACGCGGCGATCGGCACGCCCACGACGCCGCCGATGGCGAGGCCCACGGCGGCTCGCACGTCGTAGCGGCTCTTGCGGATGAACTGCACGCTCGCGGTCGGCATCAGAAACGCACAGGAGCCCATCATGATGGGGAACGCGGCCGAGGGGTTCATGCCCAGCAGGCTGACCATGATCATGATCGGGGCGTAGGCCCCGATGCCGAGCGTCATCAGGGCGCCGAGGACGAAGTTGATACCTGCCGCCAGGACGAGCTTCGGCCCGCCGAGGCCGAGCGCATCGCCGCCGAGCGGGAACAGATTGAGCGCCGTCATGACCATCAGGACGGCCGCCGCCAGCAGCGCCACGCCCATGCCTCGCTGGATCGCGCGGCGGGGCAGGCCTGCGACCACGGCGGCGCCGATCCAGGAGCCTCCTACGGATGTGGCGATCAGGACCAGCAGGGTAGTGATGTCGACTTTGATGATGGTGATGTAAATGAGAGCCTGCGCGACGGTTGGCAACGCGTGGCCCACATTGAGCGTCCCGGGAATGTTCTGGTCCGCGACAAGACCGCGCAGGCGATAGAGTGTCGTGGTCGTGGCAAACGAGCCGATGCCCAGGGTGTCGAAGAAGTTGGTGACGAAACCGACGGCGGTATGGATGAGGCCAGGATTGGCGCCGCCGGCTGGGCGCTGCCGTCGCAACTGGCTCACCCAGAATGCGACGAACGCCACCGTGACGACGAGCAGTGCGGCCAGCAGGTACGTCTTGGGGTCCATGCGGATTAGTGTATTAGACTCGGCGCCGCGCTCGCGTCCTGGAACCCGCTCGGTCTCGCGTGCGTCTCACCAGTGAGGACCCATGTCAATCAGACCCGTGAAACAGGTAACCGAGTCGCAGCCCCACATCGAGGGCGCGGGCGTCAGGCTGCGCCGTGGTTTCGGCTTCGGCAACACCACCGAATTTGACCCATTTCTGCTCTTCGACGACTTCCGCGGCGACACCCCGGACGACTACCGTGCCGGGTTTCCGTGGCATCCGCACCGCGGGATAGAGACGATTACCTACGTGCTCGCCGGCACCGTCGACCATGGCGACAGCCTTGGCAACCAGGGAAGCCTTGGCGCGGGCGACGTGCAGTGGATGACGGCGGGCCGCGGCATCATGCATCAGGAGATGCCGCAAGGCGATGCCCAGGGACGCATGCACGGGTTTCAGCTGTGGGCCAATCTGCCGGCGTCGCTCAAGATGACTGAGCCTCGGTATCAGGACATCGCGGCGAAGGACATTCCAGAGATTACTGACGACGACGGGACGCGCGTGCGCGTCATCGTCGGACAGTTCTGGGGAAAGAGCGGGCCGGTTGAGGGGGTGGCGGCCGACCCGCGTTATATCGATGTCTCGGTGCCACCGGGCCAGCGGAAACGGCTGGCGGTCGAGACATCGCATCATGCGTTTGCCTACGTCTTCGCCGGCTCGGGCACCTTCCGCGATGCATCCGCCCCGACGGGCGTGCTGACCGAGCAGGCCGATGACAGCGTGCGGCGGGAGATGACCGGCAATCGATCGCTCGTGCTGTTCGATCGCGGCGACGAGGTGGTGGTGCAGGCCGGCGAGGAAGGGATCCGGTTCCTGCTCGTCTCCGGGAAACCGATCGAGGAGCCCGTGGCCTGGTATGGGCCCATCGTGATGAACACGCAGGAGCAGTTGCGGCAGGCAGTCAGCGAACTCCGAGCGGGAACGTTCATCAAGCCGCAGTGATCACCAGACTCCGTACGGACGTGGCTCGGCCTGGAAACGCGGCAGTGCTCAACCGTTACGTAGTGGCGGCGGTCGCGGTAGCCGTCTCTCTTGTCATTCGGCTGGCGCTTGATCCATTTCTGGGTGACGAGTCACCGCTGCTCGCATTCGTGGTGGCCGTTGCCGCTGCGGGTCTCTTCGGTGGCCTCGGTGCAGGTCTGTTCGCCACTGGGCTCAGCGCCGTGCTGGGCGACTTCTTCTTCGTCGGCGGGCGCTTTCAGGTTGGGTCTCTCTCCGTGGCCGATGTCGTCCGCATGGGGCTGTTCATCTCTGAGGGGATCGCGATTTCATTCCTGGCGGGACAGCTTCGCGGAAAGAACGAATCACTGGAGATGCTGACGGCCGAGTTGAAAGAATCCAACGAGGCGCTGAATACCTTCGTTCGAACCGTCTCCCATGACCTGCGTGCACCGCTGCGCGCAATGAGCGGGTATGCGGAGATCCTCAATCAGGATTTCTCCTCTCAACTGCCGCCGCAGGGTCGTGATTATGCCGTGCGGATCACCGTTGCAGCACATGGCCTCGACGACATGGTCAACAACCTGCTCGAATATACGCGCTTGGAACGCGTGGGTCCGGCGTCCGAGGTCGCGTCGCTCGACCGTGTCATGCAAGGTGTCATCAGGCATCTGGCGGACGATATCCGACAGTCAGGCGCACGCGTGGAAGTCCAGGCCGGTCTTGGCGAAGTGATTGCCCATCCCGCAACGCTTGAATTGATCCTGGTGAATCTCGTGGCCAACGGTTTGAAATTCGTCGAGCCCGGACGAGTGCCAGTTGTGTCCGTGCGATCGACGTTGCGAGGAGGCACGCGGCGGATCACGGTTCGTGACAATGGCATTGGCGTGGCCGCCGCTAAGCAGGCGGCGATTTTCCAGCCGTTTGTGAGGCTGAACACCGAAGCCTTCTTTGTCGGGAGCGGACTGGGGCTTGCGCTCGTAGCGCGCGGTGCGGCACGGATGGGTGGAGCCTGCGGTGTAGACTCGGACGGCGTGTCCGGCAGCGAGTTCTGGATCGAATTGTCCGAGGCTCATACGGGAGGTTCAGGTGTCGGCTCCGATTCTGATCGTTGAGGACAATCCGGACGACCTGGTGTTTCTGCAGCGTGCGTTGCAGTCGACCGGGCGCAGCGCACCGTTCCGGATAGTGCGGGATGGGGCAGGCGCGATCGACTATCTGATGGGCGAGGGAGATTACGCCGACAGGCTGAAGCATCCGCTTCCGGCTCTCGTGTTGCTGGATCTGAATCTGCCGGTCGCATCGGGCTTTATCGTGCTTCGCTGGCTAAACGAGCAGCCCATGCTGCGACGGCTCCCGGTCGTCGTGCTCAGTTCCTCGGACAGGGACGAGGATGTGAACCTTGCCTACGACCTTGGCGCCAACGCCTACATCGTGAAACCGAACGGGCTGAAGCCGCTCGGAGAGGTGGCTGAACAGGTTGCGCGTTTCTGGCTCACAATGAACCGACGGCCCTCCATCGAGTAACCGCCGGGCGAATTGCCGAATCGACCGTCGCCAATACGCCTGTTGCGGGCGGATGGGCTGCGTGGTATATTCGTCAGGTTCTCTTGGGGCTAGGACACCCTATCTAGCCCCAAACCGCATTGGAAGAAGCCGCCTCGCCGTAGCGAGAGTAAGAAAACAAGGCGTTATTCCTCGGACACCGGAATGCACTGGCACCGGTTGTTCCCGGCATTTCACAGATAGGGGCAGCAGTTTCAGGCGCCAGATTCCTCGGAATCTTCAGGCCTGGAACGAACGCAAGTGGCCGCATGGCTGGCGGTCGCGTGTGTACGTCAGTTTTTAGGGGTCGGGAGTCATTTTTCGAGGACACTCCCGTGCCCGTCGTGTTTGAAGTGTCCTCGGAGAAATGACGTCCGACCCCGTTATGCCGACTATCAGTCAGCTCGTTCGCCAGGGACGCAAAAAGATCGTCTTCAAGACGAAGAGTCCCGCGCTCCAGGTCAGCCCGCAGAAGCGGGGCGTCTGCGTGCGCGTCTTCACCCAGACCCCGAAGAAGCCGAATTCGGCGCTCCGCAAGGTGGCGCGTGTTCGCCTGACCAACGGTATCGAGGTGACGACCTATATCCCGGGCGTCGGTCACAACCTCCAGGAGCACTCGCTGGTGCTCATCCGTGGTGGCCGTGTGAAGGACCTCCCCGGCGTGCGGTATCACGTGGTGCGCGGCACGCTCGACGCGGTCGGCGTGCAGGGCCGCAAGCAGGGTCGTTCGAAGTACGGCGCCAAGCGCCCCAAGCAGTAAGCAGTCGGCAGTAGGCAGCGAAAAGGTTCAGACACATGCCCCGCAGACGAGAAGTCCCCAAGCGCGAACTGGCCCCGGATCCGATTTACGGCAGCACGCTCGTCGCCAAGTTCATCAATACGGTGATGAGCGACGGCAAGCGCAGCACCGCCGAGCGGATCCTCTACAAGAGCTTTGACATCATCAAGGAGCGGTCGGGTGACGACCCCCTCAAGGTGTTCAAGAAGGCCCTCGACAACGTCAAGCCCAGCCTGGAAGTGAAGTCGCGCCGTGTCGGTGGCAGCAACTACCAGGTGCCGGTTGAAGTGAATCCGAACCGCCGGATGTCGCTCAGCATTCGCTGGCTGGTCAGTTACGCACGCTCGCGTGGCGACGGCAAGACGATGCAGGAAAAGTTCGCCAACGAACTGCTGGATGCGGCCAACCTGCGCGGCGGCGCCGTGAAGAAGCGCGAAGACACGCATCGCATGGCCGAAGCCAACAAGGCGTTCGCGCACTATCGCTGGTAGGAATCAGGTAGGGATCTTCGCAATGCCTCGTCAGACACCGCTAGAACAGACGCGCAATATCGGCATCATGGCCCACATTGATGCCGGGAAGACGACCACGACCGAGCGGATCCTCTTCTATACGGGTATTACGTACAAGATCGGTGAAGTCCACGAAGGCACGGCCGTCATGGACTGGATGGAGCAGGAGCAGGAGCGCGGCATCACGATCACGTCGGCTGCGACGACCTGTTTCTGGAAAGACATCCGCATCAACATCATCGATACCCCGGGCCACGTCGACTTCACGGCCGAAGTCGAGCGCTCACTGCGCGTCCTCGACGGCGCCTGTGCAGTGTTCGACGCAGTGTCCGGTGTTGAGCCGCAGTCGGAGACGGTCTGGCGTCAGGCGGATAAGTACCGCGTGCCGCGCATCTGCTTCGTCAACAAGATGGACCGCATCGGGGCGGACTTCAAGATGACGCTGGGTCAGATTGAGACCAAGTTGGGTGGTAACCCCGTGGCCATTCAGATTCCGATTGGGTCTGAGGACCGGTTCCTGGGCGTGGTCGACCTGGTCAAGATGAAGGCGATCACCTACAAGGACGAGACGATGGGCGCCGACTACATCGTGTCGGACATCCCGGCCGACATGTTGGCCGAAGCGCAGGAATACCGCGAGAAGCTGATCGAGAAGGTCAGCGAGCACGACGACAAGCTGCTCGAAAAGTACCTCGGTGGCGAAGAGATCAGTGAGGCTGAAATCAAGGCCGCGCTGCGTAATCGCGTCATTAAGTCGGTCTACGACGAGGACTGCGCGTTCGTGGTCGTGATCTGCGGCTCCGCCTTCAAGAACAAGGGCGTGCAGCCGATGCTCGACGCCGTGGTCGACTATCTGCCGTCGCCGCTCGATGTGCCGTCGATCAAGGGCATCGATCCCGACGCCAAGGTTGATCCGGATGCCGAGGAAGTCGCGCTCATTGAGCGTCCGGCGTCTGACTCCGCACCGTTCTCGTCGCTGGCGTTCAAGCTGATGACCGACCCGTTCGTCGGCCAGTTGACGTTCATTCGTGTCTACTCAGGCGTGCTGACGTCCGGCTCGTCGGTCTACAACGCGACCAAGCAGCGCACCGAGCGCGTCGGCCGTCTCCTGAAGATGCACGCGAACAAGCGTGAGGAAATCAAGGAAGTCTACGCTGGAGACATCGCGGCCGCCGTCGGCCTGAAGCAGGTCAGCACCGGCGATACGCTCTGCGACGAGAAGCACCCGATCGTGCTCGAGTCGATGGACTTCCCGGA
>CANJYC010000066.1 GCA_947478985.1 Acidobacteriota bacterium
CTTGCCTGATCAGGCCTGGTCCAGGACGTGCCGCATTGCGCGTCTTGCCGCAATACAGGCCGCCGCCGCTGACGCGTGCCACAGCGCGGTATAATTTCCTGTTCGCACCTCCATGAATCAGGCCCACATACGGAACTTCTCGATCATCGCGCACATCGACCATGGCAAGTCGACGCTGGCGGACCGTTTCCTCGAACTCACGGGCGCTCTTCAGGCGCGTGAGATGGAGGCGCAGGTGCTCGACGCCATGGACCTCGAGCGCGAGCGTGGTATTACGATCAAGGCGCACCCGGTCCGGCTGAACTACACCGCGAAGAACGGACAGCAGTACGTCCTCAACCTGATCGACACACCCGGCCATGTCGACTTCGGGTACGAGGTCACCCGGTCGCTCGCCGCGTGTGAAGGGGCACTGCTCCTGGTTGATGCCTCTCAGGGCGTCGAGGCGCAGACGCTGGCCAATGCCTACCTCGCCGTCGAGAACAACCTCGAGATCATTCCCGTCATCAACAAGATCGACCTGCCAAGCGCCCAGCCGGACGAGTGCAAGCGGCAGATCGAGGACATCATCGGCCTCGACAGCGCCACGGCGATCCTTGCGAGTGCCAAGGAAGGCACGGGTGTCCACGACATCCTCGAAGCGGTCGTGGATCGGTTTCCGCCACCGGCCGGTGACCCTGCGGCGCCGCTCAAGGCGCTGATCTTCGACTCCTGGTTCGATCCGTATCGCGGTGTGGTCATCGTCGTTCGCGTCATCGACGGAATGCTGCGAACGAAGTCGAAGATCCGGCTCATGGCAACCAAGCAGGATTTCGAGGTCGACGGCCTCGGCATCTTCTCGCCGAAAGCGATTCCGGTGGATGAGCTTGGCGTCGGCGAGGTCGGATTCATCGTGGCCAACATCAAGGTGGTGGCCGACGCGAAGATCGGCGACACCGTCACCGAGACCTTGCGGCAGACGACCGAACCATTCCCCGGCTTCAAGGAACTGAAGCCGATGGTGTTCGCCGGCTTGTATCCGGTTGAAAGCCACCAGTACGCGGAACTCCGGGAGGCGCTCGACAAGCTGCGCCTCAATGACGCCTCGTTCTTCTACGAGCCGGAGACGTCGGCGGCGCTCGGGTTCGGATTCCGCTGCGGCTTCCTCGGTCTCCTCCACATGGAGATCGTCCAGGAGCGCCTTGAGCGCGAATACAACATGGACCTGGTGACGACCGCGCCGGGCGTGCTCTACCGGGTGACGACGACGAACGGCGAAGTGCAGGAAATCGACAGCCCTGCCAAGCTGCCGGACGCCGGCCTGATCTCAAAGCTGGAGGAGCCGGTCATCACGGCCATGGTGCTGACGCCGTCCGAGTTCGTCGGTCCCATCCTGCAGCTCTGCCAGGACAAGCGCGGCGTGCAGAAGAAGCTCGAGTATCTGAAGTCCGATCGCGTGCTCATCACCTACGAGCTGCCGTTCAACGAGGTCGTTCTCGACTTCTACGATCGGCTCAAGACCATTTCCAGAGGCTACGCGTCGCTTGATTACCATGTGACCGGCTATTGGGAGTCGCCGCTCGTCAAAATGGATATTCTGGTGAACGGCGAGCCGGTGGATGCGCTGTCGATCATCGTCCATCGCGACGCTGCGTACGATCGGGGCCGGGCGCTGGCGGCGAAGATGCGCGAGCTGATTCCGCGGCAGATGTTCGAGATTGCGATTCAGGCGTCGATCGGCACCCGCATCATCGCGCGCGAGTCGGTCAAGGCGCTGCGGAAGAACGTGCTCGCCAAGTGCTACGGCGGCGACATCTCGCGCAAGCGCAAGCTGCTCGAGAAGCAGAAGGAAGGCAAGAAGCGCATGAAGCGCGTCGGCCGCGTCGAAATCCCGCAGGAAGCGTTCCTGGCGGTGCTGAAGATGGGGACGGAATAGACCATGGCACAGGCCAAAGCCGCGAACACCTACGCCAAGTCAACCGCGCGCGAGTATTTCGAGTCGATCTGCGTTGCGGTGATTCTCGCCCTGTTCGTGCGGACGTTCATTGTGCAGGCCTTCAAGATTCCGACCGGATCGATGGAGAACAACCTGCTGATCGGCGATCACCTGCTGGTCAACAAGTTCGTCTTCGCGCCGACCCTCAATACGGCCGAACGAACGCTGCTGCCGATTGATCCGATCCGCCGCGGCGACATCATCGTCTTCAAGTACCCGGAAGAGCCCGAGCGCGACTTCATCAAGCGCACGATCGGGTTGCCGGGCGAGACGATCGAGCTGCGGAACAAGAAGGTCTACATCAACAACAAGCCGCTCGACGAGCCCTATGTCCACTTTCTCTTTCCGCCCGACGACCCGGCGCAGCGCCCGGAGGACGGTACTCCCGATTTCGACGTGCGGCGGCAGTACGGCCCCGTGACGGTGCCCGCTGGGCAGTACTTCATGATGGGGGACAACCGCGACAATTCCCAGGACAGCCGCTACTGGGGGTTCCTGCCGCGCGAGTATGTGAAGGGAAAGGCGCTGTTCGTCTACTTCTCGTTTGCCGAGGAGCCGGGCGGGCCGCTGTCCGCCATACGGTGGAATAGACTGTTCCACCAGATCCATTGAAGACAATCGTCAAGCTCCTCATCGCGCTGGCCATCGTCAATGCCGCGGCTCGCGGCGCGATGGCGACCTGGACCTTCTACCAGTTCAAGGACTCGACGCAGCAGCTCGTGATCTTCGGCGTCAATACCGCTCCTGCAGAAATCCAGCATCAGATTCTGGAGAAGGCGCGTGAGCTCGACCTGCCGCTGGATCCCGAGAACGTGACGATTCGCCGTGAGGGGGCACGCACCTGGGCCGACGCGGCCTACACCAAGCCGGTGGAGTTCTTTCCCCGCTACATCTACCCCATCAGATTTTCGTTCTCGGTTGAAGGGTTCAACGCGGTAGCGGGCGCCAAGTAGTCCGCCGCTACGCGCCGTGTCCGGGCGACAGCCCGAGGCGCGCCGTTGCGGTCGCAGCGTCAATGCCGGCGACCTGCACCCGCTTCGCGCGGTTCCGCTCACCGGAGAGGATCGTGACGGCACGCTTCGGCACGCGGAGGGCCTTGGCGATGACCTCGACGAGCTCGGTATTGGCGGCGCCCTCAACCGGCGGTGCGTTGAGGCGGACCAGCACGGCGCCATCGCGGGTGCCGGCCACCCCCGATGTCGAGGCGCGCGGAATCACCCGAATACTGATGACGATTCCCTGAGCGTCAGTTTCAATCACGCAGGTTGACGAATCTGTTCCCGTTCAGGGACACTACGCCATTCAAACTGGAGTTCCCGTCCTTCCCATGAACAAGATCCTATCCGTAGTCATATGGGCCGCCGTCGCCGCGCTGGGCGCGGCCGCCTTCGGCATGATCGCATTGTCGCGTGGTGAGACGATCAGCGCAGGCTGGCTCGTGGTTGCAGGGGTCTGCACCTACTCGGCAGCGTACCGATTCTATTCTCGCTACCTCGCCTATACCGTGTTCGGCCTCGACGAGCAGCGGGCCACGCCCGCGGAGCGATTGAACAACGGCCGCGACTTCCATCCCACGAACAGATGGGTCGTCTACGGACACCACTTCTCCGCGATCTCCGGAGCCGGCCCACTGGTCGGTCCGACGCTGGCCGCGCAGTTCGGGTTTCTTCCAGGGACGCTCTGGCTCATCGTCGGCGTCGTGCTCGGAGGCGCCGTGCAGGACATGATCATCCTGGCCTCATCGATCCGTCGCGACGGGAAGTCGCTCGGGCAGATGGCGAAGGAGGAGGTCAATCCGGTTGCCGGCATTGCGGCCATGGTGGCCGTCTTTGCCATCATGATCATCCTGCTTGCCGTCCTGGCGCTCGTGGTGGTCAACGCCCTGCGGGACAGCCCGTGGGGCCTGTTCACGATTACCGCCACGATTCCCATCGCGCTCCTGATGGGTGTATGGATGAATAACATCCGTCCCGGCAAGGTGGCGGAGGCGACCGGCATCGGGATCGTCCTGCTGATGGCGGCACTGCTCGGCGGGCAGTGGGTTTCACAGCACCCGGTGTGGGCGGCGGTGTTCACCTGGTCCGGCACCGATCTCGCGTGGGCCGTCATGATTTATGGGTTCATTGCCTCCGTGCTGCCGGTGTGGCTCCTGCTGGCGCCGAGGGACTATCTCTCGGCGTTCATGAAGATCGGCACGATCCTCGTGCTTGGCGCGGCAATCCTACTCGTGATGCCGGCGCTGAAGATGCCGGCGGTGACCCAATTCATCGACGGCACCGGACCGGTCTTCGCCGGCAAGCTCTTTCCGTTCGCCTTCATCACCATTGCCTGCGGGGCGGTTTCCGGCTTTCACGCGCTGATTGCCAGCGGCACGACACCCAAGATGGTGATGCGCGAGACAGACGCGCGGCTCATCGGCTACGGCGCGATGCTGACCGAATCGCTGGTCGGACTCATGGCGCTGATCGCGGCGACGACGCTCGATCCGGGCGTCTACTTCGCCATGAACGTCGGTCCCGGCGTCCTCGGCACCACGGCACAGAGTGCCTCGACGGCGATTGCTCAGTGGGGCTTTGTTCTGCGGCCCGAGCAGATGACCGAGCTTGCACGCCAGATGGGCGAGGCGACGCTCTTGTCACGCACAGGCGGTGCGCCCAGTCTGGCTGTCGGCATGGCCGGCATTCTCGGTGGCATGTTCACCGGCTCGGGACTCGCACTGTGGTATCACTTCGCGATCCTCTTTGAAGCGGTGTTCATCCTCACGACGATTGACGCCGGCACGCGGGTGGGCCGTTTCATGCTGCAGGAGTTGCTCGGCTATCTCTACGAACCGCTCGGCCGCGTGTCGTGGTATCCGAGCATTCTTGTGTCGTCGGGACTCGTCGTTCTCGCGTGGGGCTACTTTCTGTATCAGGGCGTCATCGACCCGCTGGGCGGCATCAACTCGCTCTGGCCGCTCTTCGGAATCGCCAACCAGTTGCTTGCGGCCGTGGCCCTCTGCGTGGCCACGACGATTCTGGTGAAGATGGGCAAGCTCCGGCATGCGTGGACGACTTTGTTGCCACTGGTGTGGCTGGCCAGCGCGACGCTGACCGCCGGCTATCAGAAGGTATTCTCGCCGCTTCCTGGGCTGGGGTTCCTGGCCCATGCAGGCACGCTGGCGAATTCGACCAATCCCAACGCCCCGCGCATGATTCTTAATGATCGCATCGATGCGGCGCTCGCCATGTTCTTCATGGTGGTTGTCGTCGTGGTGATCATCGCGTGTGCCAGAGAGTGGGTCCTCATCGCAACGCGACGAAAGGCTCCGGTTGTGCATGAGGCGCCGTTCGTGCAGACGCAGTTGAAGGGCGGGGCGCCGGCTCACGGCCACGTGTAGGTGTTCTTGCGCAGAGGCGTGGCCCCGCCGGGACCCGCCTCTCGCGCCCGTTACCGCGCTGGCGGTGCGCTCGCGGAGCCCGGCCGTGGTTCGAGCGTAACGGTCACGGCGTCGCCCCACGCCACCGGCGTCGCGGGTGCAGCGGGGTTCGTATTCCACAGGCACTCCCGCACCGTCATCGTCCGCTGTGCCGGATCGATCGTGACTACCTCGAACGACAATTTGGTTTCATCGAGGGAGGAGACCTCGCCCTTCATGGGGGAGTCCACGCGGAACACATGAAGACGGACTGAGTTGTGCGGTCCATTCCATTCGTACGCATGATGCCAGTTTGAATTCCCGTGGAAGTACGCCGTGATGTTCGGGTGCTGCGCGAGAAATGTCTCAAACTGCCCCTGCTCGATAGTCGTCGGCGCATCGATGGACGTGCCGTCCGCCAGTTCGTCGGCAAGAAGATTTTCAAACCGATCCGTCGCGTTCACGTCGTGTGCGCCATTCGGGTTGATGAAGTGCTTGGCCTCGACATCCGGCTGATCGTGCGCGAAGAGAATGACGGGCGTTGACCGGTCGACCGATTGAAGGTCGCGCTCAAGGCGCGCTCGCATGGCGGAATCTGGCCAGACGTGCAGGAAGACGAAGTGGATGCCGGCGAAGTCGCGCGTGAAGAACACACGGTCGGCCTGATAGTCGAACGTGGCAATCGTCCTGGGCTTCGGCGGCGCCATCATTCGATTGAAGATTTCGACCAGTGGCGTGACGTCGGTTGCCGGGCTCATGGTGCGATAGAAGCCGATCGCATTCGAGGCTTCATGGTTACCCGGCACGATAAAGAGCGGGACCCGTTCGCCGGTGGGCCCGGTGAGCCGAAGGCCTTCGAGATAATCCGTGACGAACTGCGCCCACGAGGCGGCCGCATTCTGTATGGTCTGGCCGCCGTTGTTCTCCTGCCGGTTGGTGACGTCTCCTGTCTCGACCACGAAGTCCATGGCACCCACGGGCCGGCCGGCCCCGAGTCCGCCGTCGAGTGGAAACTGCAGGCCAGGCACCGTGTTCAGGGCTGCCACTAGAGCGGCGTTCACAATGTGCGCATCCACGCGCTGGCGGCCACGGAAGGTCGGGCGGGTGATGCCGTAGTGGGCGTCAGAGGTGACCACGAACTGGAGGTGGTGGCGGGCCGCTGGTCTGAGTGCCAGGGCCAGAACGATGACCGCAGCAATAGCGGCCAGTGTGAGCACGATCCGGGTCATGACGTCAGTCTAAGAGGACTTTGTAACAGCCTGATGACGGATGCAAGCCGGATGTGCCGAGCCGACTGTCAGGCTGTGACGGGTCGGCTCCCGAAGATGGCGGTGCCCACCCGAACCATGGTCGACCCTTCCTGGATCGCGACCTCGAAATCCCCACTCATCCCCATCGACAGTTCCTGCAACATCGAGTCGGGAACACCCGATTTGCGCCAGCCATCGCGAAGCGCGCGCAGCCGGGCGAAGTAGGGACGCGCGTCCTCAGCGTCGTCGGGCCGTGGCGGCACCGTCATCAACCCGGTCACCCGGGCGGCGCGGCACCCGGCTGCAGCCTCGAATAACGGCGGCACCTCGTCAGGGGGCACCCCGTGCTTTGTCGCCTCCCCTGCCAGATCGACCTGGATCAGCAGTTCCGGTGTCGTGCCCGCCTCTGCAGCGGCCGCGTCGAGCTTGTGCAGCAGGTCCACGCTGTCGATGCCATGCATCACCGCGAAGGCCGGTCCCGCCTTGCGGGCCTTGTTGGTCTGCAGGTGTCCGACCAGATGCCACCGGATCGCCATGTCGGTCCCGGCGGCGATCTTTGAAAGGGCTTCCTGGACGCGATTCTCGCCGAAGTCGCGCTGGCCGGCCGCGTAGGCTTCGCGAATGGCGCTGAGAGGGAGAGTCTTGGAGATGGCGACGAGCCGGACGGAGGAAGGGTTCCGACCGGCCGACCTAGCCGCGGCGTCGATGCGCGCGCGGACGTGGGCCAGCCGATCGGCAACGGACATATCGCGACGAGCTACTTCTTGAGCATCCCCTGAAGCGCCGGAAGCGCCGTCTTGACCTCGGCGGATTTCGGGCCAGTGGGATCGATTCGCATGTACGCCTCGAGCGAGCTGACAGCCAGGGGGATATCGCCCAGATTCAGCGCGGTCATGCCCAGCTGATACTGCGCCATCGCCATGTTCGGGTCGATCTTCACGGCCGCCTCGAACTGGGCCTTCGCCTCGGCGAACTTCTGCGAGTTGAACAGGATGACGCCGTTGTTATACGTGGCCTCGGCGCTCCCGCCGCCGCTGCCGGCCATCGACTGCGCCTTTGCGCCCGCTGCCGCAGCGAGGTCGTACTTCTTCTGGGCGTTGTAGACATTCGCCAGTCCCGCGAAGGCCTCGCCGGAATCCGGCCGCAGCTCGGTCACCTTGAGGAACGATGCCTCGGCCTCGGCGTACTGCTGCTTCTTCCCATAGGCGACGCCGAGGTTGTAGTAGCAGTCAGCGCAGGTGGGAATCTTGGCGACGATCTCGTTGAACTGCCGAATGGCCTCGTCGTCGTTACCGGCCTTGAGGGAGGCCAGCGCGGAAGTGGCGAGCGCGGCCATCGCGGCCTGGGCCTTGGCATCCTCAGCGGACAGGCCGCTGGTGGCCGTCAACCTGAACTGCAGGACGGCCGGACGGGCCTGCCCGACGCTGGCATTCAATGTCGCCGTCAGCTTGTCCTTGCTGGCGGTGACCTTGTAGGCGCCGGACGACATGCCGACCTGGAGGAACTCACCGCCCTTGTCGGTCTTCGTCTCCGCCTTGCGGCCGGATGCCGTCGCCTCGATCAGGATGTTGGCACCCTCGACCGGTTTTCCCTCGGCATCGACGACCTTGCCCCGGACAATGCCCTGGGCGAATGCCGGCGCTGAAGCCGCCAGCAGGACAGCGATAACGAGCAGCGCGCGGCTCAGATTGGTCCGCATGAAAAAAGCCTCCGAAAAATGAACTGAA
>CANJYC010000067.1 GCA_947478985.1 Acidobacteriota bacterium
GAATGCGACGCAACATGCTGGCACTCACTCTATCGACCAGGCCTTACTGAAACCTTAAGCGGCGAAATTGGCGCTACGCTTCTGATGATGACGCGCGTATTTCTTGTCGAAGACGACGACCGGCTGGGCCGGCAGATCACCGAGAGCCTGCGCGCCGCCGGTTTCGATGTTGCGTGGACTCAGCGCGGCGACGAGGCGCTGGCCGCCGACTTCGCCGCGTTCGCCTTGGTCATCCTCGACCTGATGCTTCCGGGCGCCCACGGATTCGACGTGCTCAAGGCACTGCGTACCGAGCACCACCATGTGCCCGTGCTCGTGTTGAGCGCCAGGCCGGACGCAGCCGACAAGGTCCGCGCGCTCGAACTGGGTGCCGATGACTACATGACCAAGCCGTTCTGGCCGGAAGAACTGCTGGCACGCGTTCGGGCGCGGCTGCGGAGGCCGGTACTCGCCAGCGACACCTACACGATGACCGCGGGTCCGCTCCGGGTCGACTTCAGCGCGCGGCGCGTGACGGTTGACGGTGCGCCGATCGACCTGACGCGAGTCGAGTACGAGCTGGTCGCCGCGCTCGCGCGCCGGCCAGGCACCGCGATTTCACGAGGCTGGCTGGCTGAGCAAGTCCTGGATTCGTCCCGTGACGCGGACGAGCGAACGCTTGACGTCCACATGTCCCGGTTGCGGCGCAAGCTCGGCAACGGCGGCGAACGAATCGCGACGGTCTGGGGCATTGGCTACCGGATGGACAACGCATGAGCCTGCGCACGCGCTTCTTCGCGACCAGCCTGCTCATCGCGGTCCCGCTGGCGATCGGGTGGTTTCAGTTCGACTCGCGCCTTCGCCTTGGGAACAAGGCGCAGGAACTCGAGCAGTCCGTCATGCGCGACATCTCCACGGGCCTGCAGGCCCGATGCGAAGCCGACCCGCCGCGCGTCGGGCGGCCCGGCCGTGGCGGCGGTTCGCCTCAAGGTCCGCTGGGCCGTGGCGCGGTGCGCCGCGGTCGTGGCGCCTACGAGTTCTTCGCCTACGACGCCGCTGGGCGCCCCACCGCCTCAGATGCCCCGCCGCTGCCGGTGGACCGGGACGACACGGCCGCTTCAACCTACAGGGCGGGATTGAATAGCGGCGTGGCGCTCGTCGTGCCGCTCGGTGGCGACGGGCCGTGCGCATTCCTGCTGGCCCGCATCCCTCCTCGTCCGGGTGAACTGCGCGATCAGCTTGCCGCGCTTGCGCTGGTGGTGCTCGGCGTGTTCATCGCGGCCTGGATCGCCGCCGGCCCGGTCATCTCGAGGCTGCGCCGTCTTGAGCAGGCCGTGCGGCGCGCCGCCGCATCCCACTATGCGGAGACCGTGCCGGTGGACGGGCGTGACGAGGTGGCGGCGCTCGCGGTGGCATTCAACGAGGCTGGCTTGCACGTCCGGTCGCACGTGGTGAATCTGCAGGCCCGCGAAGATGCGCTTCGATCCTTTGTCGCGAATACCACTCACGATGTGGCGATCCCGCTCACCGTGCTGCAGGGGCATCTATCGGACCTTGAGCGCGCGCTCGCCGAGGTCCCCGATCACCGGGAGCACGTACGCGGCGCGGTGCAGGAGGCGCACTACATCACCTCGCTCCTGAGAAATCTCGGCGCGGCGGCCGCGCTCGAGAATCAGGCGACAGCACTCGCGCTGTCGCAGGTGGACCTGTCGGCGCTTGTGGAACGTGTCGCGGACCGCCACCGCCCCATCGCGCGGGCGGCGGGCGTGGACCTGAACGTCGCCGTCCCCGAACGGCCGCTTCTCATTCAATCGGATCACACGCTGCTCGAGCAGACGCTCGGCAACCTCGTGGACAACGCCATCCGTCACAATCGCTCGGGCGGACACGTGGCCGTCATCCTCGACCGGACCGGTATCGGATTCGTCGTCTCGGTGACCGACGATGGCCCGGGCGTCACCGACGAGGAACTGGCCCACCTGACGACGCGCTGGTTCCGTGGATCGGAGGCGCGCACCCGTCGGCCGGACGGCACAGGACTCGGCCTGGCCATCGCAGCTGAATCCGCCAGGCGGCTTGGTTTGAGCCTGACATTTCATCGCCCCTCGGAAGGCGGGCTACGCGCGGACATCCGCTGACCTCATCCGTTACGCCGCGCTCTCGTGTGGCGGGGCCGGCCACTTACAGTCTCGGCGGGTTCGTTGGCAGTTCTCGCTGACCGCCCAGGTTCGTTCTCACGATTCGCAACGACTTACCGCCGGCACGGGGCTTGCCCCCATAGGTAGTCATGACTCAACACCATCGTGCTCGTCATTCGAGCCGCTCCGCATCGGCGCTGCCCATTCTCGCGATCTGCACCGTGCTGCTGGCGGGATGCAGATCCGGCTCGATGCCGGCCGCCATGCCACTTGGCCCATCACCACTCTCCAGCACCGGGACCTTCGCCGTGCAATCGGCGCTGCCCGCCGCCGGAACCGGCAGTGGGCTCAGCACACTTCTCAGCGCACGGCGCGGCAACGACAACGCCGAGTTGCAGGTCGAGGGGCTGATTGTGGCTGCGACGGGTACCTGTCCAGCCCGATCGCTCACGGTGGGTACGGGCACCACGGCCGTGCGGACGAGCGTGCTCACGGAATTTCAGTCCGGCGTGTGCGAAGACCTGATCGTGGGCGCACGGATCCACGCCCGTGGACAGCGTGCACTTGACGGCTCCGTCGGTGCGACCCGCGTCCAGATCCAGGAACCGGCTCACCAGGACAACAGTCATGCCCAGGACAGCATGGAAAAGACGGAGGGCACCGTCACCCTCGCATCCGGGGCGTGTCCGACGCGTACGCTCACGGTGGGCACGGGACACGTCGTCGTGAACACAACTGTCACGACGACCTATAACGGTGGAACGTGCGCAGACCTGACCGTAGCCGCTCGCCTCAAGGTCACGGGAAGCCTCTCCCTCGATGGATCAATCGAAGCCACGCGTATCGACCTGAAGACGGCCGGCGACAATGACCTGGCCGATGGCGAAGCAGATGACGCGGCTGATGACTATGCTGATGATAACGGGCTGGATGCCACGGCTACGCTGCCGTAGACGGGACAGTCGTTCGCGGAGATCGCGGAGTAACGCGAGCGCTCAGCCCACCAGGCGGTGGGTGAGCGCGGCGTAGAGTCCCACCACCTCGTGCAGCTCGTCGACGGAGACGTGCTCTTCGGAGGTGTGCGCCACGTGAATCGATCCTGGGCCGAGCAGGAGGGGCCGGCCCCAGGCCGTCAGCAGCGGCACATCGGTGGTGTAGGGAAAGACCGCGGTCTCGAACCCGGAGACGGTGTGCATCTGGACCGCCGGTATGTCGAGCACGTGCTCGATGGTAACCAGACCGTCGACGACAGCCAGCTGGCTGAACACGTCCGCGGCATCACCGACAATCCGGAAGAACAACTCGGCGGAGGCGTGCGGCGACACGACGTTCGGCGCCACGCCGCCGTCGATCACGCCGACCGTGTAGTGCGTGCGGCCGAGCAAGGGATCCTCTGGCAACGCCAGCCCGCGAATCACCATCAGCGCGTCGAGCAGCTTGTCGATGGCCGAGTCGCCCAGCTCGGGAAACGCCGAGTGGGCGGCGCGGCCTGCCGCGCGCAGCCGCACGCGGAGCACACCGCGCGTCGCCGCACCGAGCCGGTTGTCCGTCGGCTCACCATTGATCAGGTATCGCACACCCGCGGGCGCATGGGCGTTGGCCACACGCGCCCCGTCGCTGCCACGTTCCTCACCGACCACGAAGAGGAGCCCGATGCGCGACTCGCCCGCCGCGCGCACCTGTTCGGCCGCCACGACCTGTGCCGCGATGATGCCCTTGGCATCGCACGCGCCGCGTCCGAAGACGAGGCCGCGCTCTTCGCGGCTTGGAAAAAACGGCGGCACGCAGTCGATGTGTGTGGAGAAGACGACGAGCGGCGGCACGCCCAGGTGCGCATAGACGTTGAAGCGGCCGTCGGTGACGGGCTGCTCGTCGACCGTGTAGCCACGAGCGCGGAGGTACTGCGCCAGCCACTGCGCCGCCTCGCCTTCCTTCCCGGTGGTCGAGTCGATGTCGACGAGCGCGCGGGTCAGCGCGACCGGATCGAGGGGCCCTACCGGATCCATCGCTCGAGCTCGGTGCGCGCGTCGGTCTTCTCGTCGCGGTACTTGACGATGACCGGCGTGGCGAGCGACAGCCCCCACTCCTTGCCCGCACCCACGGTCACGGCGCGCGCCCCCGGCACCACGACCGCGCCTTCCGGCACGACAAGCGGCTGCCCGGGCTCGGGCTTGATGATGCGGCTGTTCGGCAGGTCGTAGAGCGGCGTCGATCCGGTGATGATCGTGCCGGACGCCAGCACGGCGCGCCGCCTGACGATCGCCCCCTCGTAGATGCCGCAATTGCCGCCGACGAGGACGTCGTCCTCGATGATGACCGGCATGGCCCCGACCGGCTCAATCACGCCGCCGACCTGCGCCGCCGCGCTCAGGTGCACCTTCCTGCCGATTTGCGCGCAGGAGCCGACGAGCGCGTGCGAGTCGACGAGCGTCCCCTCGCCGACGTAGGCGCCGATGTTGATGTACATCGGCGGCATGCAGATGACGCCCGAGCCGAGATACGCGCCCTCGCGCACAGATGAGCCGCCGGGCACGATGCGCACGCCGGCGGCGGCATCGAAGGCCTTGAGCGGCATCGTGTCCTTGTCGAAGAAGGGCCAGCGACCCTTGCCGACGCCCATGTCGACGTTGTCGCCGAAGCGAAAGCCGAGCAGGATGCCCTGTTTGACCCAGACATTGACGCGCCAGCCCGTGGGCGACGCCGGGTCGGGCTCGGCGGCGCGGACGCGGCCCGCGGCAAGCTCCGTGCGGAGCCGCACAAACGCGTCCCGGGCGGCGTCACGCGGCGCGCTGCTCCCCTGCTCGAAGAGTGCGGTGATCGTGCCGGCGAGGTCGCTCATCTCACATCCACCCTGTCAAATTCTGGCCGCGGCGCCAAGCATCTTGAGGTCCTGCATCACGTGCATGATCCGGTCGCGCGCGCCCGCGCTCGGCGGGACGAGCGGCAGTCGATAGACCTCTTCGAGCAGCCCCATCGCCGCCATGGCCGCTTTCACCGGGATCGGGTTGGCCTCGACGAAGTTCACCTGGATGAACGGCAGCAGCCACGTGTGCAGCTTGCGGGCGGCCACGTAGTCGCCGCGCTCGCACAGCTCCACGATCTGCACCATCTCGGCCGGCATCGCATTCGAGGCCACGGAGATGATGCCGCGGCCGCCGATGGCCATCACCGCGACCGTGAGCGGGTCGTCGCCGCCGAGGAGCAGGAATTCCGCGCCGCACGCGGCGTAGACCTCGCACATCTGGATGACGTTGCCCGACGCTTCCTTGAGGCCGACGATGTTGGGGATCTCGGCCAGGCGCGCGACGGTCCTCACCTCGAGATTGACACCCGTGCGGCCGGGTACGTTGTAGAGCACGATCGGCAGGCCCGTGCTGCCGGCGATGGCCTTGTAGTGCTCGTAGAGCCCGTCCTGCGTCGGCTTGCTGTAGTACGGCGTCACCGAGAGGATGCCGCCGACGCCCATCTGCTCGAATGCCCGCGTCAGCGCGATGACCTCGCGCGTGTCGTACCCGCCGGCACCGGGCAGCACCGGCACGCGGCCGGCGACCTCGTCGAGGACGATCTCCACACTGCGCAGCTTCTCGGCCTGGCTGAGCGTCGGCGCTTCGCCGGTCGTCCCGCAGGGCGACACGAAGTGCACGCCGGCGGCCACCTGGCGCCGCACCAGCAGCCGGACGGCGGCTTCATCTACCGCTCCGTCGCGCGTGAAGGGCGTGACGAGTGCGGTGCCGAGACCGGTAAGGGGAGTTCGCATGTTCAGCCTCGAAGAACGTCCTGCATCGTGAACCAGCCGTGCCGCCCGACCACCCAGCGCGCGGCCACCAGCGCACCGGCCGCGAATCCGCGGCGATCGCGGGCTGTGTGCGTGAGCTCGATCGTATCCGACGGGCCGTCAAAACCAATCGTGTGCGTCCCGGGAATGGCGCCCGCCCGGGTCGATGACACGTCGATGCCGCGACCGTAGCCGGCCGTCACCATCGCGTCGCGCAGCAGCAGCGCGGTGCCCGATGGTGCGTCGCGCTTGGCGGCGTGGTGCGCCTCATGCAGCCAGGCGCCATATTCCGCGTGCGGCTGCATCAGCCGCGCCGCCTCCTCCGCGATGCGCTGGAAGAGGTTGACCCCGAGCGAGAAGTTCGCCGACGCGACGACACCCAGTCCCGCCGCGGCCGCCTGCGCCTGGAGCGCGGCCGCCTGGCCACCCCAGCCGGTCGTGCCGACGACAACAGGCAGCCTGCGTTCGAGATACCGGGCGAAGTGTCCCTCCAGCGCATCTGCTGTCGAGAAGTCGATGGCCACGTCCGCCGGCGCCGACCAGCCGTCACGACCTACATCGACAATGCCGGACACCTCGAACCCGTACGCGGGCGCAAGCGTCTCGATGAGCTGGCCCATCCTGCCGTAGCCAACGAGCAGCAGCTTCATGCGAAAAACTCCTCGTGTAACCGATGCATGGCGTGTGCGAGATCGGACTGACGCAGGATGACCGTGATGTTCCGGCGCGAGGCCGCCTGCGAGATCATCCGCAGCGGCACTTCCTCAAGCACGCTCACCGCGCGGGCCGCGATGGCCGGCTCGTTCCGCAGGCGATCGCCCACCGCGCACAGCAGCGCCATGTCGCCTTCAACCGACACCTCGCCGAACCGCGACAGTGCCTCGACGATAGCGTCGAGTTGCCGCCGATCGTCGATCGTCACCGACACACTCACCTCGGAGGTGGTCACGACATCGACCGCCGTGCGGAACTGTTCGAACACCTCGAACACCCGCCGGAGGAACCCGTAGGCCATCAACATCCGGCTCGACGTGATGTCGATGACGGTCAGCCCGCGCTTGGCGGCAAGACCCGTGAGCGGCGTGGCCGAAGCCGGAGGGTCGGCGGTGATGAGCGTGCCGGACGCCTCGGCCTTGCGCGAGTTGAGGATGCGTACCGGGATGTTCCGCTCGATGGCCGGCAGGATCGTGCTGGGGTGCAGAACCTTCGCGCCGAAATACGCCAGCTCCGCCGCCTCAGCAAACGAGAGCTGCGGCACCAGCTTCGGTGTGGCGACGATGCGCGGGTCGGCCGTGAGCATGCCGTCCACGTCGGTCCAGATCTGGATCTCGGCGGCCCCGACGCCCGCGCCGACCAGAGCACCCGAGTAGTCCGACCCGCCGCGGCCGAGCGTCGTCGTGTGCCCGTCGACGGTGGCGCCCACGAAGCCCCCGAGCACGGGCACGCGCCCGGCATCGAGCAGCGGCACCACGGTCGCCTCGAGCGCCGCATTGGTGGCGGCGATGATCGGCACGGCGCTCGTGTAGGTGTCGTTGGTGACGATCGCGCGCCGCGCATCGACCCACTCGCCGGGCAGGCCCGCGCCGACCAGAGCCGCCGCCACAATCCGCGAGCTCAGCAGCTCCCCCATCGCGGCGACCACATCGAGCGTGCGCGGCGACACTTCGCGCAGCACGCCCAGCGCCGTCACCACGGCGGACAGTTCGTCGAGCTGCGCCTCGATCGCGGCCAGCAGGGGCGGAAGCGCCGCCGCCGGGACGAGCGTACGCGCCGCGGCGAGGTGCCGCTGACGCAGCTGCTCGACCTGCGCCTGGGCTTCTTCCGTCTCGGCGGCGCCCGCGCGCGCAGCAATGCCAAGCAGCGCGTCGGTCACGCCGCTCATCGCCGAGACCACGACCGCCGGCCCGCGCCCATCGCGCGCACGCGCGCGCCGGACAATCTCAATCAACCGGGCGATGGCGTCGGGGTCGGCCACCGACGTTCCGCCAAATTTTTGTACGACCAATCAGATCTTTATATCACCGCGACCGGCTCGCGGTACGCCCCATTCAAGCATCAGGACCTGCTGCCGATTATGAGGCGGCACTGACACCTCTCAAGGAGCCTGCGTGATGGCCAGACCGCTTAGGGACACGATCGATATCACCGACTTCGACATGTATCGCCCGTGCGCCCATTGCGGCAGCCCGGACTGCGACCCGGATCAAATGGAACTCTGGATTGGTCATCTTGTGTCGTGTCATGGGTACAAGGTGGTCAAGGACGCGCCGCCATCCCGCGACGGTTCACGGCCGCGCACAATCACGCTGAACCTGGTGGGCTGGCCCGACAATGTGCGCTTCAAGGCCAACGAGCGCGTGATCGTCCGTGCCGGTGTGCTGCGGCGCGAACTCGTGGGGCGCAAGGGCACCGTCGTCGGCTGGGAC
>CANJYC010000068.1 GCA_947478985.1 Acidobacteriota bacterium
CGGGCCGGGCTATCTCGTGGCCGTCGGGTACATGGACCCGGGCAATTGGGCGACCGATCTGGCCGGCGGCGCACGCTACGGCTACACCCTCCTCAGCGTCATCCTGATTTCAAATCTGATGGCGATCCTCCTGCAGTCGCTCGCCGTGCGGCTCGGGATTGCCACTGGCCGCGACCTGGCGCAGGCGTGCCGCGACAGCTACTCGACGCCGGTCACCATCGCGCTGTGGATCCTCTGCGAGATCGCCATCGCCGCGTGTGACCTCGCTGAGGTAATCGGCGCGGCCATCGCTCTCAACCTGCTATTCGGCCTGCCGCTGATCTGGGGCGTGTGTCTCACCGCATTCGACGTCCTGGTCGTGCTCTTCCTCCAGCATCGTGGCTTCCGGTATGTCGAGGCGCTGGTCGTTGCACTGATTGTCGCCATCGCGGCGGCGTTCGCCCTTGAGGTCTGGTGGGCGGCGCCGGATCTCGGCGCGGTCGCCGAGGGTTTCATCCCGCGCTCGGAGATCCTCATGGATCCCGCCATGCTGTATATCGCGCTCGGTATCCTCGGCGCCACGGTGATGCCGCACAACCTGTATCTGCACTCGTCCATCGTCCAGACGCGCAAGTACGTCGATACCAAGCAGAGCAAGAGCGAGGCAATCCGATTCGCGTCGATCGACTCGTCTGTGGCGCTGATGTCGGCGCTGTTCATTAACGCGGCGATTCTGATCATCGCAGCCGCAGTGTTTCACGGCACCCCATACGAGTCGGTCGCCGACATCGGCGATGCCTACAAGCTCCTGTCGCCGATGCTCGGCACCGCAGCGGCGGGGACGCTCTTCGCCGTGGCATTGCTGTGTGCTGGTCAGAATGCGACGCTGACGGGTACGCTCGCCGGCCAGATTGTGATGGAGGGCTTCGTCAACATCCGCCTGCGCCCCTGGCTGCGGCGCCTCATCACGCGTCTGGTCGCCATCGTTCCCGCCATCGTCGTCGTCAGCCTGTATGGTGAGGCGGGCACGGGTAAGCTCCTCATCCTGAGCCAGGTCATCCTGAGCCTCCAGCTCCCGTTCGCGGTGTTTCCCCTCGTCAGCTTCACGAGCAATCGCCACAAGATGGGTGATTTCGTGGCGCCCGTCTGGATTCAGGTGCTGGCGTGGGCTGTCGCGGTTATCATTGCCGCCCTGAACGGCTGGCTCCTCTATCAGACCGTCTTCGGATAATTCATGTATCGCCGCATCTTGGTCGCCGTCGAACACTCACCGGCCGACGCGACCATTCTCAGGCACGTGAAGGAGCTGGCGCTGCTGACCGGGGGCGAACTGCTGCTCGTCCACGTGGCTGACGGCTGGGCGGCCCGCCACTTCGAGCAGTTGCAGTTGCGGGAATCGGAGGAGATGAAAGGGGACCGCGCCTACCTCGATCAGATTGCCGCCGAACTCGCCGCCGTCCCGCTGAAAGTTACGACGAAGCTGGCGATGGGCGACCCGGCCACCGAGCTGATTCGCCTGGTCGAGGAATGGCAGGCCGACCTCATCGCGATGTCCACCCACGGACACCGGTTCGTCAACGACCTGCTGCGCGGCACGACCGTCAATCGGGTCAGACACGAGGTGAAGGTTCCCGTGCTGCTGCTCCGTCAGCAGTGAAGCGCCCCGTATGGGGGATGGCGGTGCGCTCTTAGCGCGCCAGCCAGGGCACGAGCGCGTCGACCAGGATCGCCAGCACGTCGTCCTCGGTGATGGTGTCCGGGGCCGCGTCCTTTTTCAGCGGACGCTCCTCCTCGATGGTGCGGGAGCCGCGGGTGCGACTGGTGCGCACCATGACCTGCGGGATATCGCCGGTCGTATCCAGCGTCAGCTCGAGATAGTCGTCCCGTCCCCTGTCGTCGGCCAGGCGCAGCCCACCCCCGGGAGTGAAGACGGTGAAGCCGTACCCCTCCGCTTTCAGGGCATTGGCGACCTGGCGCACCAGCGGAGTGGCCACGGTATCGAGAAAGACGGCATAGGTGCGCTCGGCATCGCTCGTGCGCTGCCGCCGCTGCTGGGAACCGGCGCGCGCCTGGTCAATGGCGGACTTGAGCTGCTTGCGGACCTGGGAAATTTCCATCAGGGGACAATTGTAGGGCGCGAAGGGTCCGCGTGGGGCGACCATCGCAGATGACGCTGGGAAGTGTGTTGAAGTAGGCTCCGAGCTTCGGGAAGGTCGACGCTCGTAACCGCCATGCCAGTATCCACAGACTACGCACGCGCCCGGCGCGTTCTGGCGCGCAAGGACCCGGTGATTGGGGGGCTCATGCGCGCGCACGGCGCCTGCGGCCTGGCCGACGCGCAGCACACCGACCCGTTTGTGGCGCTGGTGCACGCGATCTGCTCGCAGCAGCTGTCGACCAAGGCGGCGGCCACGATCGCCGGGCGCTTTGACGCGCTGTTCGACGGCATACCGACTCCGGCTCTGGTGGCGACCGTGTCCGATCCGCAGCTGCGCGCCGTCGGCCTGAGTGGTCAGAAGGTCGCGTACATCCGCGACCTGTGTCTGCACATCACGACCGGATTTCTACCGCTCGAGGCACTCGACGCGATGAGCGACGACGACGTAGTGGCCGCGCTGACCGCGGTCAAGGGCATCGGACGCTGGACCGCGGAGATGTTCCTCATGTTCCGGCTCCACCGGCCGGACGTGCTTCCCGTGGGCGATCTCGGCATCGTCAAGGCCGTGCAGAAGGCCTATCGGCTGCGCGCGGTGCCGACGCCCGAGCGGCTCACCAGGATCGGAGAATCCTGGCGCCCCTATCGATCCGTTGCGTGCTGGTATCTGTGGGCGAGCCTGCAGAACACGCCACCCGCTGCTGACAAGGCCTGAGACATGCAGAACAGATTTGCCATTCGTGCGCTTCTCGCCACGGCGCTCATCGTGGCCGCGCTCGCGCCATCCTCGGCGCAGAACCGTCCCGCGGCCGGGGCATCGGACGTGCCGCGCCTCGCCTTCGAGAAGTTCACGCTGCCGAACGGCCTCGAGGTGATCCTCAGCCGGAAGACCGGCCTGCCGATGGTGGCGGTGAATCTCTGGTACCACGTCGGCCCGGCCAACGAGGCGGCCGGGCGTACCGGGTTTGCGCACCTGTTCGAGCACATGATGTTTCAAAGTTCGAAGCACGTGCCGCCCGACTCGCACATCCGGCTGCTCGAGGCCGCCGGAGCGAGCAATCTGAACGGGACCACCGACTACGACCGCACCAACTACTTCGAAACCGTGCCCGCCAATCAGCTTGAGCTGGCGTTGTGGCTCGAGTCCGATCGCATGGGCTACCTGCTCGACAAGGTCGACCAGGCATCGCTCGCCAACCAGCAGGACGTGGTCCGCAACGAACGCCGGCAGAGCGTCGAGAACCGGCCCTATGGCCTGGCCGACGAGGCGCTGGTTCAGGCGCTCTATCCGAAGGGGCATCCCTACTACGGCAACATCATCGGCTCACACGAGGACATCCAGGCCGCGAAGCTGGAGGACGTGAAGCAGTTCTTCCGCCAGTACTACGCGCCGAACAATGCCAGCCTCGCCATCGTCGGAGACATCGATTCTGCACAGGCGAAGGCGCTCGTGCAGAAGTACTTCGCGACCCTGAAGCGTGGTCCGGCCGTGGCGAGACCGTCGGCGTCGACGCCGAAGATTACAGCGGAGCGCCGGCTGACGGTGACCGCACGCGTGGAGCTGCCGCGTATCTACATGGCGTGGCTGACGCCGTCGGCGTTTGCGCCAGGCGACGCCGATGCCGAGATCGCCGCCACGATTCTCGGGGGCGGCCGATCGAGCCGTTTGTACAAGAAGCTCGTGTACGAGCGGCAGATTGCGCAGAACGTTTCGGCAGAGCAGAACTCGCTCACGCTGGGATCCATGTTCGAGATCGAGGCGACAGCGCGGCCCGGTCACACGGCGGAGGAACTCGAGAAGGCCATCGAGGAAGAACTCACGGCGCTGCGCACCGCGCCGTCCGAGTTGCGCGAGGTGGAGATGGCGCGCAACACCATCGAGACGAACATCATCGGCGGCCTGGAACGGCTCGGCGGCTTCGGCGGCGTGGCCGATCGGTTGAATCTCTACAACCACTACCTCGGCACTCCCGACTACCTGCAGAAGGACATCCAGCGCTACCGCGCCGTGACGCCGGCCACGATTCAGGCGTTCGTGCGGGCGCAGCTCACGCCGACTTCGCGGGTGGTGCTGACGGCCCTGCCCGGAGCGCCGGCGCCCGTTCCTGTGACCCCGACTCCAGCCCCAGCCGCCACCGCGCAAGGCGACAACGGGGAATCCGTCAACGCGGATGAGCCGTGGCGGCTGCAGATGCCGGCGCCGGGGCCCGCGCGTCCGATGCAGCTGGCCACGCCCGCGTCGGCGACGCTCCCCAACGGTTTGACGCTCATCCTGAATCAGCGCCCGGGCGTGCCGGTGGTGGCCGCGAACCTCGTGTTCAAGACCGGCAGCGATGCCAATCCGGTGAGCACGCCCGGCCTGGCCAGCTTCGTGGCGGCGATGCTCGACGAGGGGACGTCGACGCGCAGCGCCCCACAGATTGCCGACGAGGTGGCGCACCTCGGCGCGAGCCTGACGACGGGCAGTTCGATGGACGCGACGACCATCTCGACGCGTGCGCTGGCCAAGAACTTCCCGGCTGCGCTCGACCTGCTCGCGGATGTGGCTCTACACCCGGTCTTCCCGGCGGAAGAAGTCGAGCGTCAGCGCACCGCGCGCCTGGGCCAGATCCTCCAGCAGCGCGACAACGCTTCTGGGGTGGCCGGGCAGGTTGTCGCTTCGGTCCTCTACGGCAAGAGCCATCCGTACGGCTACAGCGAGATTGGCACCGAGGCCGCGGTCAAGGCCATGACGCGCGCCGACATGATGGCGTTCTGGAAGCAGAACCTCGTTCCTAACAATGCCGCGCTGGTGGTGGCCGGGGACATCTCGATGACCGAGTTGCGGGCGCTGGCGGACAAGGCCTTTGCGGGCTGGCAGCGCGGCACGCCGGCGCGTCCGGCGCTCGGCGCGCCGGACACGACGCGAGCCCGTGTGGTCATCGTCGACAAGCCTGGCGCGCCGCAGACACAGCTCCGGGTCGTGGGCATCGGCGCCGCGCGGTCATCGCCGGACTTCCGGCCGCTGCAGGTGATGAACACGGCGCTCGGCGGCTTGTTCTCGAGCCGCATCAACATGAACCTGCGCGAGAAGAACGGCTACAGCTACGGCACCAACTCGAGCTTCACCTTCCGGCGCAGCCCTGGGCCATTTCAGGTGGCCGGTGGCATACGGACCGACGTGACCGCGCCGGCCGTGACCGAGATTCTTAACGAGATCGCGGGGATGCTGAAGGAACCGATGGGGCGGGACGAGCTGCAGAAGTCGAAGGACGCCCTGGCGAATTCGCTCCCCGGAGCCTTCGAGACGAGCTCAAGCGCGGTCGGCAGCTTTTCCAATGTCTACACGTACGACCTCGGCCTCGACTACTACACGCGCTACGCCGAGCAGGTGAACGCGGTCACCGCGGAACAGGCGCAGGCCGTGGCGGCGAAGTATCTGCAGCCGTCGGCGCTCGTGGTGGTGGCGGTCGGCGACCGGAAGTTGATCGATCCGGAGCTGCGGAAGCTGAATCTCGGAAATGTCGAGAACCGGGACGCCGAGGGCAATCTGGTCCCCTAGGCATTCGTCCACCCGTCCGGGGTTCGTGATCCGGCGGGTGAACTTGATATAATTTCCGACTCAACAAGTCGGACATGACTGTGGCAACTTCAAGCGCCGCGAGGCGTTACAGCTCCATTCTCGAACTCATCGGCAACACACCCCTGATCCGTCTCGCCAGCTTCGAGACGGGGCTGCGGAATGTCGAGCTGTACGCGAAGGCCGAGTGGAAGAATCCTGGCGGGTCGGTCAAGGATCGTCCCGCAGCGCGGATGATCGCCGATGCCGAGCGTTCCGGCGCCCTGACGCGCGACAAGATCATCCTGGACGCCACCTCCGGCAACACAGGGATTGCCTACGCGATGATTGGCGCCGCATCGGGCTACCGGGTGCGCCTGTGCATGCCGGAGAACGTCACGCCGGAGCGGAAGAAGGTCCTGCGCGCGTTCGGCGCCGAGGTGGTCTTCACGAGCCCCATGGATGGGTCGGACGGCGCCATCATCAAGGCGCGCGAGATGTACGCGGCTAACCCCGAACGCTACTTTTATCCCGACCAGTACAACAACGACGGCAACTGGCGCTCGCACTTCGATACCACCGGGCCCGAGATTCTCGAGCAGACGGAAGGGCGCCTCACGCACTTCGTCGCCGGCCTCGGCACCAGCGGCACCTTCGTCGGCGTGGGCCGCCGTCTGCGTCAGGCGAAACCCACGGTGCGCCTCGTCTCCGTGCAGCCCGATTCACCGCTCCATGGCCTGGAAGGGCTGAAGCACATGGACTCCGCCATCGTGCCGGGCATCTACGACCCGACCTTGGCTGACGAGGACCTGCGCGTCGGCACCGAGGAATCGTTCGACCTCGTGCGGCGCCTCGCGCGACAGGAAGGGCTGCTGGTGGGCATCTCGAGCGGCGCCAACCTCGCCGGTGCGCTCCGCGTGGCCCGCGACACGGCGGACGCGGTGATCGTGGTCATCTTCTGCGACGGCGGAGACCGCTACCTGTCCGAGCGTTTCTGGGACGAGGGAGCGCACTGATGGCGCTCACGCTCACCCCGGGCATCGCCGAGGCGATCCGCGCGCACGGCGTCGAGACCTATCCGAACGAATGCTGCGGCGCGCTGTATGGCCGCGACAAGGTGGTCACCGCCACCTTCGCGCTGCCCAACACCACCGAAGAGGGGCCGCGCCGGCGGTTTCTCGTCCGCCCCTCCGACTACCGTGAGGCAGAGGCGCGGGCGACCGCGCTCGGCGTGGAACTGCTCGGTTTCTATCACTCGCACCCCGACCACCCGGCCCGGCCGTCGCAGTACGACCTCGACCATGCCTGGCCGTTCTTCTCGTACATCATCGTTTCCGTCCGCGCAGGCGTCTCAGAAGACATGACGTCGTGGCTCCTCCGCGATGACCGCTCCGGATTTGAGACAGAAGACCTGACCTATGCCGAACATCATTCACATTCCGACGCCCCTTCGCCCCTTCACCGACAAGAAGGAGGCAGTTGAGGTCAACGGCGCCACCGTCGGCGAGCTGCTCGCGGACCTGACCAAGACCTACGACGGGCTGCGCAAGCACCTCTATGCCGAGGATGGGCGGCTGCGGAACTTCGTGAACGTCTATCTGAACGACGAGGACATCCGGTACCTGCAGAAGGAGCAGACGCCGGTGAAGCCGGGCGACACGCTAAGCATCGTCCCGTCGGTCGCGGGCGGATCCCCGGCCGCGGTCGAGACTGAGCTGCCGACGCTGTCGCCGGACGAGATCAAGCGCTACAGCCGGCACCTGATCATGCCGGAGATGGGCATGGACGCGCAGCGCAAGATCAAGGCGGGCAGCGTCCTGTGCATCGGCGCGGGCGGCCTCGGTTCGCCTGCCGCGATGTACCTGGCGGCGGCCGGCATCGGGCGCCTCGGCATCGTCGACTTTGACGTCGTCGACTTCAGCAACCTGCAGCGGCAGATCATCCACACGACCGACGATGTGGGCCGCACCAAGCTCGCCTCGGCCAAGAGCAAGATCAACGCGATGAATCCGCACGTACAGGTCGAGACGTACGAGACGTCGCTGACCTCGGAGAACGCGCTCGAGCTGTTCAGCAAGTACGACGTCATCCTCGACGGCACCGATAATTTTCCGACCCGGTACCTCGTGAACGACGCCTGCGTGCTCACCGGCAAGCCGAACACCTACGGCAGCATCTTCCGGTTCGAAGGACAGGCATCCGTGTTCGGGGCCAAGGACGGCCCGTGCTACCGCTGCCTCTATCCCGAGCCGCCGCCGCCCGGACTCGTGCCCAGCTGCGCCGAAGGCGGCGTGCTTGGCGTGTTGCCCGGCGTCATCGGCGTGATCCAGGCCACCGAGGCCATCAAGCTCATCGTCGGCATCGGCGAACCGCTGATCGGGCGCTTCCTGATCTACGACGCCCTGAAGATGAAGTTCCGCGAGCTGAAGCTGCGGAAGGACCCGGATTGCCCGGTGTGCGGCACGCACCCCACGGTGACCGCGCTCATCGACTACGAGCAGTTCTGCGGGCTGAGGCCGGAACCGGTGGTGGGGCAGGCTGCGGGCGCTGGCACCGCCGCGTCGACGATTTCGCCCACCGA
>CANJYC010000069.1 GCA_947478985.1 Acidobacteriota bacterium
AGCGTGAATCCCCTCGGCGGACGCACCGACGGTCAGAACACCAACGAAGGGCAGTACAACGGCGACTGGAACCCCGTGTGGACCGTGAACGTGGCACGGTTTGAGGGCGGCTGGTCCGTGGAAGCCTCCATTCCGTTCAAATCGCTGCGTTACCAGTCCGGCACTGATCAGGTCTGGGGCTTCAACGCGCGGCGCATCAGCCGATGGAAGAACGAGGTGTCGTTCCTGTCGCGCGTCGCCGACGGCACCGGAAGCGGCGGCATCCTCCGCATCTCGCAGGCGGCCACCCTCGTCGGCCTCCAGGTGCCGGCCAGCGGCCGCACCCTTGACGTGAAGCCGTACGGCATCTCGGACGTCACGACGGATGTGCCGACGAAGCGACGGAACGACCCGGGCGCGGATTTCGGCGTCGACGCCAAGTACACCGTCACCGAGAACCTGACAGCCGACTTCACCTACAACACCGATTTCGCGCAGGTGGAGGCCGACGAACAGCAGGTGAACCTGACGCGTTTCAGCCTGTTCTATCCCGAGAAGCGCGAAGTGTTTCTCGAGAACCTCGGCCTATTCGGGTTCGGCGGCGCCAATCAGCAGGCCGCCTCTGAAGTGCCGCTGCTCTTCTACAGCCGCCGCATCGGCCTCGATGAAGGGCATATCGTGCCCATCGACGTGGGCGGCCGGCTCATCGGCCGCGTCGGCGCCTATAACGTCGGCCTCATCAACATCCAGACCGCCAGCGACGAGGCCCACAACATCGGCAGCGCCAACTACAGCGTGGCGCGCCTGCGGCGGGACGTCCTCCGCAAGAGCGCCGTCGGTCTGCTCTACACGCGGCGCGACGGGTCGACGCCCGGGGACACCAACGACGTCATCGGCATCGACGGCCGATGGGCGTTCTTCGAGAACCTCGTTTTCAACACCTACTGGGCGAAGACGCGCACACCGGGCGTCACCGGCGACGACACCAGCAACCGCCTGCATATGGAATACACGGGCGACCGGTACGGCTTGACGCTCCACCGGATCGACGTTGGCGCCAACTTCAATCCCGAGGTCGGCTACGTGAAGCGCTCGAACGCGCTGCGGAATCTCATTCGAGCTCGCTTCAGCCCACGGCCGGCTCACATCCGCTCAGTGCGAAAGTTTACCTACGAGCTGGAGGCGAACGAGGTAGACGACAGCCGCTCGGGGATGCTCCAGACACGGGCGCGCATCGGGCACTTCAAGACGGAGTTTCAGAACAGCGACGCCGTGGACGTGGAGTACGAGGACGGCTACGATGCGTTCCTGACGCCGTTCAAGATCGCCACGGGCGTGACCATCCCGGCCGGCGGCTACGACCTGCGGACGCTGCGCCTGTCCTGGACTGCCGGCCAGCAGCGACGCGCCGCTGGCAAGTGGATGCTGGAGCGCGGCCCCTTCTACAGCGGCGACCGCACGACGTACAGCTACAGCACCGCCAGAGTCCGCGTGAACGCCAGGCTGGCGTTCGAGCCGAGCATCTCGGTGAACAAGGTGAAGTTGCCGTATGGTGACTTCACGGCGACCGCGCTCAACAACCGTGTCACGTACACGATGACACCGATGATGTTCGTCAGCGGCCTGGTCCAGTACAACTCCAGCAGCCACTCGGTCGGCGCCAACGTCCGTTTCCGCTGGGAATACCTGCCAGCGAGCGAGCTGTTCGTCGTCTACAACGAGGGGCGCGACACCTCGACGACCAATTTTCCCGCCATGCAGAACCGGTCCATCGTCGTCAAGGTCAGCCGCCTGCTGCGGTTCTAAGCAGCGCGCGCGGGATGGGCTCTGGGCTCCCCTTGTTGAGTAGCCAGGCCTGGAGACACAATCTCCGGTAACCCGGAGGGGGCCGTATCTCGAAGAGAACAGTCGCCACGCTGCTGCTACTCCACCTGCTGCCGGCAGCGATGGCCGCCCAGGCCCAGACGCAGGCTCCGGTTACCGCTCCTGCACCTCTACCTCCACCCGCGCCGGCACCCGGCATTGCTGGTGTGGTGGCCGCCGGCACGCCAGTCGAGCTGATGGCGAGCGGGTTCCAGGCATCTGAGAGCGCCATCGGCGCGGCAGACGGCAGCCTGCTGTTCACGGACCGGTCGACCAACAGGGTCATGCGGCTGGCCGGCGCCGCGGTATCCGTCTATCTGGAGAACGCCAACGCCCCGAACGGCCTGGCGTTTGATTCGGCCGGACGCCTTATCGCCGTCCAGCGGACCCAGGTGCAAATCGGCGTGCTGTTACCAACGCCACGCGTCCTTGCCAATGCCTTCAACGGGCAGCCGATCGTCACGCCCAACGACCTCGTCGTCGACAAGAGGGGCGGCGTCTATTTCACGGAGTTCGGCAACGCCACGGTGAAGACCTGCGTCTACTACATCCGGCCCGATGGCACCGTGATCAAAGTGGCCGACGACATCGAACGGCCGAACGGCGTGCAGCTCAACCGGGACGAGAAGACGCTCTATGTCGCCAATACGAATGGCGAGTTCATCCTCGCCTACGACGTCCATGAGGAGGGCACGATCGGCAATCGCCGCAATTTTGGCCCGCTTGAGGGCGTGCGCAAGACCGACACGGGCGTCCAGAGCGGCGCCGATGGTCTGGCCATTGACGCTGAAGGCCGCGTCTATGTGACGACGCTTGCCGGCATCCAGGTGTTCAGCGAATCCGGGCAGCGCCTCGGCACGATTCCCCTGCCGGTGCAGGCGCAAAGCATCGCGTTTGCCGGACCTGACAAGCAGACCCTGTTTGCCGTAGGCCGCGGCAACGTCTACCGGATCGCGATGCTCGCAAAAGGATTTGCAGGCCGGGCGAAATAGACCGCCCCCCCCGCGGTCTACCCCACAGCCAGGAGAGCAGGACGTTGACATCAGATGCGTGATGCGTGATGCTGATAGGCATGCGCACCACGCTCGACATCGCCGATGACGTACTGCAGGCGGCCAAGGAACTCGCGGCCGTGCGCGGACAAACCACTGGCGATGTGCTGTCAGCCCTCGCCCGAAAGGGCCTCGAAGGCCCCCAGCATCAGCAGCGAACGCGCAACGGTGTTCCGCTCCTGCCCCGCCGACGTCCTGGTGCGCCCCGGCCAACGATGAAGATCGTCAACCAGCTGCGCGACGACGCATAGCCAGCCCTGCACAGACCGCATGAGCCGCGTTGCATTGCTGGACGTCAACGTTCTCGTCGCGCTGTTCGACTCCGAGCACGTGCACCACGACCTGGCACACGACTGGTTCGCCGATCATCGGGCGCATGGATGGGCCACCTGTCCGATCACCGAGAACGGTTTCTTCCGCGTGCTGACGAACCCTGCCTGCGGACACGACGCGCTACGGCCTGACGTGCTGATGAAAGCGCTGCGCAAGTTCCGCGCGAGCGGCCATCACCACTTCTGGCCGGACTCGGTGTCGCTGGCCGACGAGAGCCTCTTCAACCTCGCGCACGCCCCCAGCCATCGACAGCTGACCGATGCCTATCTGCTCGGATTGGCGACAAAGATGAAAGGGCATCTGGCCACGTTCGACAGGACCATCCCCGTGAAGGCCGTCGTCGGGGCCACGGCGGCGAGCCTGCTGGTCATCACGCCTTCCGACTAGACGGACTCCGAACTCCTGGTCCCGCTACGTGCCGCAGAACGTGCGGTAGGGCTGCCCGCCAGTGCCGGAGCCAGGCGCGCTGAACTTCGGCAGGTCGCGCTCGTGGTCGTAGGGCGTGGCCAATACCTCGAGCAATCGCTCCATCACGGAATAGTCGTTGCCCGTCGCGGCTTGGAGCGCCTCCTCCACGTTGTGATTGCGCGGGATGAACGCGGGGTTGTGCCGCCTCATCAGGGCCTCGGCCTCGGCGGGCGCCTGCGGCTGGCGCCCGCGGCGCGCCGCCAGACGACGATGCCACGCCTCCAGTTCCGGGTCGGCGTTCGTGGACGCGTCGAGCAGACGCCCGCTCGTCAGCAAGCGGAACGTATTCGTGAAGTCAGCGGAACGCTGCTGCATCCACGCGAGCAGGTCGTTAACCAACGCCGCATCATCGTCTTCCCGCGTGAACAGTCCGAGCTTCGCTCGCATCCCGTCCAGCCAGTGCTGTTCGAAGCGCAACGGGAACAGATCAAGCACCGCGATGGCTCGTTCGATCGCGCGATCGGCGTCCGAATCGAACAGCGGCAACATGGCTTCGGCCAGACGTGCAAGGTTCCACTGGGCGATGGGCGGCTGGTTGCCGTACGCGTAGCGGCCGCCGTGATCAATGGAGCTGAACACCGTGGCGGGATCGTAGGCGTCCATGAACGCGCACGGACCATAGTCGATCGTCTCGCCGGAGAGCGCCATGTTGTCGGTGTTCATCACGCCGTGCACGAATCCGACCAACTGCCAGCGGGCGATGAGCGACGCCTGCCTGGCAAGGATGGCGTCGAGCAGCGCGAGATATCGATCTGGCGCATCGGCGAGCTCCGGATAGTGACGCATCAGCGTGTAATCCGCGAGCGCGCGTATGGCTCCGGAGTCGTTGCGCGCCGCCCACTCCATCGTGCCGACGCGGATGTGGCTCGCGGCCACGCGTGTGAGGACCGCGCCCTGCAGCGCTGCCTCGCGATACACCGGCTCACCCGTCGTCACGACGGCCAGGCTCCGCGTGGTCGGAATGCCGAGCGCGTGCATCGCTTCGCTGATGATGTATTCGCGCAACATGGGCCCGAGCGCCGCCCGCCCATCGCCTCGGCGCGAGTAGTTCGTCCGCCCCGCCCCTTTGAGTTGAATGTCCACGCGGGCACCCGACGGCGTGATCTGCTCGCCGAGCAGAATCGCGCGACCATCGCCAAGCGTGGTGAAGTGGCCGAACTGATGACCGGCGTAGGCCTGCGCGATTGGCTTCGCGCCCTGAGGCAGTCCATTGCCGGCGAAAATCGCAGCGCCCCCTAAACGCTCGATGGCCTCTGCATCAAGCCCCAGCGCGGCCGCGAGCGGTCGGTTAAACGCGACGAGGCGCGGCTCGCGCACTTCCGTCGGCGCCGCAGGCGCGTGGAAGAGTTGCGGCAGCTCTGCGTAGGTGTGCTCGAAGCGCCAGCCGGCCATAGCCTGCCCTTAGTTCGCCGCGAAACAGGCGAAGTAACCGGCGCCGCTGATGCTCAGCCCCTGCTGACTGCAGCTCAGCGTGTGCGCGGAATTCCACGACGGCCGACCGGAGATGCTGGTGCGGTCAAGGTGCCCCACCGTGGCGCTGCCGGCGCTGTTGCTCGTCCAGTTCCCGCATGTGTCAGGAGAGGCCGTGCCATCCGCATTTGAACCGGTCAGCATGTCGTGCTTGTTCTGCGGGCTGCCAGAGCCGGGAATCAACTGCCCCTTCTCATTGAGCGACGTCTGCGGACCCATCCCGTTCCGATCGGAGTGCATCTCGTCGAGGCTCTGCGCGATGAGCACCCCCTTCGCGTTGTACCAGGGCCCCTTCCCGATCCGATCGCGCGCGTGCACCGCCGGCTTTCCGCCTTCCGCCGCCGTGCTCAGATACGCGCGCCAGGTCCGATTACCGGCGCCCACAGCTGCGGCCAGCGCCTGGCAGTGCTTGTCGGCTCCAGCCAGCCCTCCGAGGTTGCCGCCGTTGCCCAGGCCGACGCTGGTGATGAAGAAGCTCATCGGGCGCTGATTCTGCGCCTGCGCCACAACCGGTTGGCCCGCGCCTACCAGACAGACGAATAGTCCGAAACAGAAGACCGCTCTGCGCATTCGATGCTCCTCAACGTTGGCCGACATGCTCTCACGGTTGGATCGCATGAACAATTCATGGAGTCTCACCGACGGCTCCACTCACGTGCATTGGCAGCGCGATGCACCGACCGGAGACCGCCGAGAGTCCGCCGAGGCCTGCGACACAGTCCAACGTATGCGGAAGCGTGCTCGAGGCACGACGACTCAGCCTTTCAGCGGCTCATCGTCCGGCCGAGGCCGCCAGAGCACCAGGACCCGCCCCACCTGTTGCACGGCGGCGGCACCGGTATGCGCGCACACACGGTCGCTGAGTTCCTCGCGACTCGCGCGATCGGCACCGGCAAGCCTGACTTTGATCAATCCGTGCGCCGTGAGCGCCCGTTCGATCTCAGCCAGCACACCCTCAGACGCGCCGGCCTGCCCGATCTGCACGACCGGTTCCAGCGCATGTGCGCGGGCCTTCAGGAGAGCCCGCTGACGGGCAGAAAGGTCGATAGACATCTTCAGAATGGTAGCCCCTCGGACGGATCAGCCTCAACGGATGCGCAGCAGATGCCTGCCGCACTGTGGCGATTTCTGAGGAAAAGGTTGGAGGCGCCGCCCGGATTTGAACCGGGGATCGAGGTTTTGCAGACCTCTGCCTTACCACTTGGCGACGGCGCCGGTCGGAACTTAGGTGCGTTGGTACGGGAGAGTCCGGCCGTGTCTTAGGTGATGCTGCGACAACAGCGCGTCTGGCCGGTGGTGAGGATCATCATTTGGGTGTTGAAGTGGAGCGGGAAACGGGATTCGAACCCGCGACTTCGACCTTGGCAAGGTCGCACTCTACCACTGAGTTATTCCCGCTCGCGACGAAACAGCAGCGTAACACACGGATCTGGGGCCAATCAAGGAAGGGCTGCCCCGCGCAGCACCTCGGCGGCCTCCTCGGGTGCAGTGGGGTTCAGATGGAGCCCGGTGGCACGTTCAAACCCGGTCACCTTCGTCAGTGTCGGGATGATCTCCACATGCCAGTGGTAACTGTCATCCACCGCCTCGGCAACGGGGGCACTGCGAATCAGCAGATTATACGGCGGCACGCGGAGCGCCTTGTTCATGCGCTGCAGCAGGTCGCGCAGCAGCCGTGCCAACGAGCCGACCTCATGGCGCGGCGCATCCTCGAAACGCGACTGGTGCCGCCGTGGCAGCACCCACGTTTCAAACGGAAAACGGGACGCGTAGGGGGCCAGCGCCACCATGTCGGCATTGCCGGCAATCAGCCTCCGGCCATCAGCCTCCTCCTGGCGGACGATGTCGCAGAACACGCACCGCTCCTTCGCGGCAAAGTGGACGCGCGCACCGTCGACCTCATCGCGAACCTCGCGCGGCACAATCGGCAGCGCGACCACCTGGGAGTGGGAATGCGCAATCGACGCCCCGGCCGCCGCGCCATGGTTTTTGAAGACGATGATGGTGCGGAACCGCTGATCGCGCTTCAGGTCCTGCACGCGCTCGCGGCAGGCCCAGAGCACGGCTTCAATTCGCCCCTCCTCCATCGTCGCCAGGGTGTCGAGGTGGTGGGGCGATTCGATGACCACCTCGTGGGCGCCGATGCCGTTCATCTTGTCGAACATCCCGTCGCCCTGGCGGTCGAGCGTGCCCTCCACGCGCAGCACGGGGAACTGGTTGGGCACAACACGGAGCGTCCAGCCCGGCGAGTCGGCGGACGTGCCGTGCCGGTGCGCCAGCAACTCGCGAGGCGTCATCTGCTCGTGCCCTTCGCAGAACGGGCACGACGCGTCCGAAACCATCTCCACCGATTCGAGGCTGAAATCCGAGAGGCGCTTGCGACGCTCGGTCGCGATGATGACCCAGCGGCCGGTGACGGGATCTTTGCGAAGTTCAGACATCAGGACAGGTCGAACGCGTTCTCGTAGACCTCGATGTGCATGGTGCCGCGGGCAAGCGACACAGCCACCACATCGAACCGGCAGCGGCAGTCAACAAGCCCCTGCCGCGACAGGAAGTCTACAGCCATCTGGGCAACGCGGTGCTGCTTCGGCACGGTGACGGCTTCGGCCCCGCCGCCAAACCTGTCGGTCGTCCGGGTCTTCACCTCGACGAACACGATGGTCGCGCCGTGCCGGCAGACGATGTCAATTTCGCCGAAGCGGGTACGGTAGCGGCGATCAAGGATGACGTACCCACGGCGCCTCAATTCGACGCATGCCACATCTTCGCCGAGTTTTCCGAGGGATTGACGGTGGTCGCCGGCCATCGACCCCGGGATACGCACATCCCGGGCCGAAGCCCTCCCAACTGCCTACGGCCTACTTCTGCTTCCAGCGCGTGCCGCCGGCGTTGTCCTCGAGCAGAATGCCGCGGTCGGCCAACTCGACCCGGATCCGGTCCGCCGCGGCAAAGTCGCGGCGCTGCCGCGCCAGACGCCGGTCCTCGAT
>CANJYC010000070.1 GCA_947478985.1 Acidobacteriota bacterium
GGTGGGGGAGCGGGACGATGCATCCTGACGTGCGGATCGGTGACGTGTCCGGCGTCGGACAGAGGGATGGGGCATGAAGGCCGGGTGCGTGGCACTGCTCGGTCGTCCGAACGCCGGCAAGTCGACGCTGCTCAACCGCATTGTCGGCGAAAAGGTCGCCATCGTCTCGAACAAGCCGCAGACGACACGAACGCGCATCATCGGCGTGAAGAACTACGACGGCGAGGGACAGGTGGTGTTCGTCGACACCCCTGGCGTCCACAAGCCGATGCACCGCATGAACAGGCGCATGGTCGACGTCGCGCTCGAGTCGATGCGTGAGGTGGAGGTGGTGGCGCTGCTGGTTGACGTGTCGGTGAAGCCCGGGCCCGGTGACCGGTACATGCTCGACGTGGTCAAGGACCTCACGGTGCCGGTCATCCTCGTGCTGAACAAGGTGGATCTCATCGCCAAAAACCGCCTCCTGCCGATCATCGCCCACTATCAGCGGCAGCACGCCTTTGCCGAGTTCGTGCCGATTTCGGCGGCTGACGGCACCAACGTTGACGTGCTCGAGACGCTCTTCCTGAAACATCTGCCGGAGGGGGAGCCGATGTACCCGCTCGACTACCTCACGGACCAGCCCGAGCGCTTCTACGCCGCGGAGATCGTGCGCGAGAAGGTGCTGCAGCTGACCCACGACGAGCTGCCGCACTCCACGGCCGTGGTCGTCGACAAGTTCGAGGAACCTGGCGATGACCGGACGCTCAAGCTCTATTGCACGATTCTGGTCGAGCGCGAATCGCAGAAGCCGATTGTCGTGGGGAAGGGCGGGGCGATGATCAAGCAGATCGGTACCGCGGCCCGGGCCGAGCTCATCGCGCACTTCGGCACGAAGGTCTACCTCGATCTGCACGTCAAGGTGAAGTCCGAGTGGCGCAACGACGACCGTCTGCTCGACGAGCTCGGGCTGCAGAACCGCGAGCGCTGAGCGCCGGCGCCCGCGCGAGGCCCTGCCGGTGGCCGTTTTCATGGGCAGAATGCGGAGGATGCGTGGTAAATTGAGCCGTTTGTGGGGTGACAGATATCCACCATGGCGGCTCCGCGCAGAATCGAACTCGTTCTCGACTCAGTCAAGCGACTGCTGCGCATTGGTGCGACTGCCAACCTGCTGAACCTGCTGCAGAAGCAGCACCCGGCTGACCTCGCGCAGGTCTTCAGCGATCTCGTTGATAAGGACCGCGAGGCCACCTTCAGTCTTCTGGCCGATCGCAACGGGCGTCTGGCCATGGAGGCGGTGTCCGAACTCGGGCCCGAGGCCGGCGCAGCCCTGCTGGCCACCCGCCCGGCTGAAGAGATCGCCAAGCTCGCCCAGGAAATCCCCTCCGACGACGCCGCCGCGCTGATCGATCACCTCCCGGAAGACCTCTCCGCGGCGGTTCTCGACCTGATGCGCCCGAAGGAGTCCGGCGTCGTCGAGAACCTGCTCGAATACGACGAACAGACGGCCGGACGCATCATGAACCCGCATGTCTTCGCGCTGAGCGAGGACATGACGGTCGGCGAGGCGATCACCGAACTGCAGAGCAATCGCGACGTCGAGATGGTGTTCTACCTCTACGTCGTCGACGAACGGAACCACCTGGTCGGCGTCGTCTCGCTGCGGCGGCTGCTGCTGGTCTCGCCCGAGACGCCGCTCAAGCGGATCATGACCGCCGATCTGACGAGCGCTCGCGCGGACATGGACCAGGAAGAGGTGGCGCGCATCGTCGCCTCGTACAACCTGCTCGCCATCCCTGTCGTCGATGAGGAGAACAAGCTCGTCGGGGTCATCACGGTCGACGACGTGATCGACGTCATCAAGGACGAGGCCACCGAGGACATCTACCGCCTGGCCGGCGTCTCGGGCGACGAGCGCGCGTTCACTCCGGCCGGGGAGTCGTTGCGCAAGCGGCTGCCGTGGCTCGGCGTCAACCTGGCGACGGCGTTCATGGCCGCGTCGGTCGTGGCACTGTTCGAGGGCACCATCAGTCAGATCACGGCGCTGGCCGTGTTCATGCCCATCGTGGCCGGGATGGGGGGCAACGCCGCCACCCAGACGCTGACGGTCATCGTCCGCGGCATCGCGCTCGGGGAGCTGAGCTGGGGCAATTCGCGCAAGGCGCTCATCAAGGAGGCCATGGTCGGCATCGGCAACGGCGTTGTCCTCGGACTGGTCGCGGCCGTGGTCGCCTACGCCACGCGAGGTGACGCCGTGCTGGGCCTCATTCTGGGCGCCGCGATGATCATCAACATGTTCGTGGCCGCGACGGCCGGCACGCTGGTGCCGCTCGGCCTGCGGGCGGCCAACATTGACCCGGCGCTCGCCTCGTCGGTGTTCATTACCACGCTCACCGATGTCTTCGGGTTCTTTTCGTTCCTGGGGCTAGCGACCGTGTTCATGAAGTATCTCGTCCGGGCGGGGTAAAATAGCCGGGTTCCGTGCCCCTGTACACAGCCGATGCCCTGGTTCTACGCACCTACAAGCTGGGTGAGGCGGATCGCATCGTGGTGTTTCTGACACGGGATCGGGGCAAGAAACGCGGTGTGGCCAAGGGCGCGCGACGGGCCCGGTCGAAATTCCTGGGTGCGCTCGAGCCGCTGACCGAGGTCCGCGTGGCGTACTTCGAGAAGGAGCAGCGCGAGCTGGTCGGCTTGAACTACGCGGAGACGGTGCGGTCGCCGATGGCCATGGTGGGCACGTCGGCGGCCGGTCCCTGTGAACAGCCAGGGGGCGACGCGCTCGGCTACGTCGGTTACTTCGCGGAGCTGCTCGACGAGTGGGCGCAGGACGCGGATGCCGACGATCGGCTGTATCGGCTGGGGGCATCGGTGCTCGACGCGATGGCCGCGCAGACGCCGGTGGAGCCGCTGGCGCGCTACTTTGAGTACTGGCTGCTCCGTCTGCAGGGGGTGTACCCGGAAGCGCGGGGCACCCTGTCGGACGGCGCGCTCGCGTTTCTCGCCGCCTCGCGTACGGTGGCGCCGCAGCACATGGGCACTGTCCCGGCCGGTGTGCGCGTCCTGAGGGAGTTGGAGAACGCGCATCGGGCGCTGATAACCATGCATCTGGAGAAAACGTTGAAGTCCGACCGGGTCATTCGTGACCTGCGCCGCCACGGCTAACGACACATACTGCGTGACCTTTCAGGATCTCATTCTCAAGCTGTCTGCGTTCTGGGCGTCGCACGGCTGCCTCCTGCAGCAGCCGCTCGACCTCGAAGTCGGTGCCGGTACGTCCCACCCGGAAACGCTGTTCCGTGTCCTGGGGCCCAAGCCCTGGCGGGTGGGCTATGTACAGCCGTCCCGACGTCCTGATGACGGGCGCTTCGGCCAGAACCCGAACCGGCTGTTCAAGCACCACCAGTACCAGGTCATCCTCAAGCCCTCGCCGGATGACGTGCAGCAGCTCTATCTCGAGAGCCTCGAGGCCTGCGGGATCAACGCCCGGCAACACGACATCCGTTTCGAGGAAGACAACTGGGAATCGCCGACGCTCGGCGCCTGGGGCATCGGCTGGCAGGTGCTGCTCGACGGCATGGAGATCACCCAGTTCACCTACTTCCAGCAGGTGGGTGGCATGGACCTGTCGCCGATCTCATGCGAGATCACCTACGGGCTCGAGCGTATCGCGATGTTCCTGCAGCGCGTCGACAACGTCTTCGACCTCGAGTGGGGTGGTGGCGTGAAATACGGTGAGGTCCGGCTGCAGGAGGAAATCGAGCAGTCCAAGTATGCCTTCGGGCAGGTGGACATGCCGGAGGCCGAGTTCGCGGCGCTCCATCGCGACCTGTTCGACAAGTATTACGGCTTCACCGAACGCCTGCTGGCCTCCGGTCTGGTCTGGCCGGCGCTCGAGCACTGTCTGAAGTGCTCGCATCTGTTCAACATCCTCGATTCGAGTGGCAGCATCGGCGTGACCGAGCGCACGGCCTACATTCTGCGCGTCCGGCAGCTCGCCGTGCGCATTGCGCGAGCGCACGTCGAGGGTCCGGCGCAGCACGTCGTCGTGAGCGAGGGGCTGTAGATGGATCGCGAACTGCTCATCGAAATCGGGTGCGAGGAGATTCCGGCCAGCTGGCTGCCGGGGCTGACCGCACAGATCGCCCGCCATCTTGACGCGCGGCTGAAGGATGCCAGGCTGACGCCGGCCTCGGCCGCCGACGGATTCAGCACGCCTCGTCGCCTTGCGGTGCGCGTGGCCAAGCTGGCGGAACGGCAGACCGACTTTGAGGAACTGGTGACCGGGCCTCCCGTGTCGGCGGCCTTCAAGCCCGACGGCACACCGACCCCGGCCGCGAGCGGATTCGCCAGGAAGTACGGCGTCGAGGTCGAGGGCCTCGAACGGACCGACACTCCGAAGGGGACGTATCTCGCGTACCGCGTGCGGCAGCGCGGCAAGACGACCGTCGATGTGCTCGCGGACGTCATGGGCGGCCTGCTCAGGGACCTCACATTCCCCAAGCAGATGCGCTGGGATGCGTATCTCGAGGACGGCAAGGGGGATCTGGTCTTCGCTCGTCCCATTCGCTGGCTGGTGCTGATGTATGGCGGCCGCGTCGTGCCATTTGTCATCCGCCGCACGGAGCTGGCACAGGGGCCGAACGTGCAGGACGTCCGTTCCGGTTCCAATACCTACGGGCACCGCTTTCTGACGACGAGCGGCCGGGCTGGGCGTGCGATCAAGATCAAGACGTTCGAGGACTACCAGAGTCGACTGCTCGAGAACTTCGTCATCCTCGACCGTGCCGAGCGCGAGAGCAAGATCAGGCGCGAACTGGAGGCCCACGCGCGCAAGCTCGGGGGGCGCGTCAGTGGCATGGTGGCCGGCCAGTCGGCGCTGCTCCAGGAAGTGCCGGACCTCGTCGAGTACCCGTCAGTCATCGCGGGCCACATCCCGGTCGAGTTCCTTCAGCTCCCGGAAGAAGTGCTGACGACGACGATGATTCACCATCAGCACTACTTCCCGGTGGTGGACGATGACGGGAAGCTGAAGACCGCGTTTCTCGCCGTCACCAATATGGAGTCGGAGAAGCCGGAGATCATCGCGCGCAACTCCGAGCGTGTGCTGACCGCCCGGCTGCGCGACGCGCGCTTCTTCTGGGACGAGGACCGCAAGGCCACGCTCGAATCGCGCATCGATCGGCTCGGCACGATCCTCTTCCACAAGAAGCTCGGCACGATGCGTGAGAAGGCCGATCGCATCGCGGCCCTCGCCTCCTGGATCGCATCGGTCCCGCTCGAGCGGCCCGACCTTGCGGCGCAGGCGGAGCGCGCGGGCCGGTTGTGCAAGGCAGACCTTGCCACCGACATGGTGCGCGAGCTGACCGAGCTCCAGGGCACGATGGGCGGGATCTACGCCCGCGAGGAAGGACAGCCGGAGGACGTCTGGAAGGCCATCTACTTCCACTACCTGCCCGTCGGCGTCGAAGCCGAGGCGGCACCGTCGAGGGAGCAGCTTGGAGCGGCGGCGATCACGTGGGCGGCGGTCTCGCTGGCGGACAAGCTCGACTCAGTGGTGGGCATGTTCACGGCGGGAGAGCGTCCGACCGGGTCGCGCGATCCGCTCGGTCTGCGCCGACAGGCGCAGGGCGTGGTGAAGATTCTGGCTGACCTCCCGGAATTGACCGGCATCGATGCGAGATTGCCGCTCGGGCCGCTGCTTGCCCGTGCGGCTGAGCCGTTTGGCGGCTACGGTGAGGCGTCGGCACCGCTGCTCACGTTCATGGCCGACCGGCTGGCCTACCTGCTCGAGCAGCGCGGGTTCGACGTGCGCAGCGTGCGCGCGGTGCTGCACGCCGGCATTGAGCAGGCCAGCCCGCTCGATGCGCGGCGGAAGCTCGAGGCATTGGCTCGGATGAGCGGTTCGCGGGCGCTGCTCGGCGTCGCGACGCTCCTGAAGCGTGTGAAGAACATCGCCAAAGGCGTGGTCGCGCCCGCGGCACTCGATGTGCAGACACTGACAGACGCGGCCGAGCAGGCGCTCGCAGCGGATATCGCCTTGCAGGCACCGATCATCCGTGCGGCGGCGGCACGCGGTGATTTCCGCGAGGCATTTGCCGCCATTGCGGCACTGGAACCGGCCGTGACCACGTTCTTCGACGATGTCCTGGTGATGGCAGAGGACGAGCGACTCCGTTTGGCGCGGCTGGGTCTGGTGGCGACGCTGCGGGATTTAATCATGGGCATCGCGGATATTTCGGAAATCGTGACGCAGGGCTAACAGAGGAGTATTGAGAGCGATGGCGCAGAAGAAGGCAGGACGGAAGCCGGTGTCGGCCGTGAAAAAGAAGCCCGCCGCGAAGAGCGCGAAGGCGCGCGGCGGCACACACGTCTTCTTCTTCGGCAACGGGAAGGCCGACGGCAACCGCAGCATGAAGGACGCACTCGGTGGCAAGGGCGCAGGCCTCGCCGAGATGACCAATGCCGGGCTGCCGGTCCCGCCGGGATTCACCATCTCCACCGACGTCTGCACTATCTTTTACAAGGAGAAGGGGAAGATTCCCGCCTCCATCGACGCCGCGATTGCCGAGAATCTCAGGAAGCTTGAGAAGGCCGCAGGCGCCACGCTCGGCTCCGCCGAGAACCCGCTGCTCGTTTCCGTCCGCTCAGGCGCCAAGTTCTCGATGCCCGGGATGATGGACACCATCCTCAATCTCGGCCTCAATGACGCCGCCGTCGAGGGGCTGAAGCGGCGCACGTCGAACGGCCGCTTTGCCTACGACAGCTATCGCCGCTTCATCCAGATGTTCGGCAGCGTCGTCCTCGAGATGGGCAAGGAGACCTTCGAACACGAGTTCGAGGCCGTCAAGAAGGCCAAGGGCGCGACGATCGATACGGACCTCGACGAGATGGCGCTGCGCGAGGTGGTCGACCGGTACAAAGTGCTGGTGCGCGCGAAGTCGGGCAAGCCCTTTCCGCAGGACCCGGCTGTACAGCTCACGATGGCGCGCAACGCGGTGTTCCGATCCTGGATGAATCCGCGGGCGCAGGAGTATCGCCGCATCTACGACATCCCGGATCACATCGGCACCGCCGTGAACGTCCAGATGATGGTGTTCGGCAACATGGGTGATCGCTGCGCGACCGGCGTGGGCTTCACCCGCAATCCCGCCACAGGCGCCAAGGAGTTCTACGGTGAATTCCTCGTCAACGCCCAGGGTGAGGACGTGGTGTCCGGTGTCCGTACGCCGCAGCCGATCGTCGCGCTCGAGAAGGTGCTCCCCGGGGCCTACAAGCAGCTCCGGACGATCACCTCACGGCTCGAGAAGACCTACAAGGACGTCCAGGACTTCGAGTTCACGATTCAGGACGAGCGGCTGTTCATGCTCCAGACGCGCAACGGCAAGCGCACGGGCCATGCCGCCGTGGTCATCGCCACCGACTTCGTCACCGAGAAGCTGATCACGCCGAAGGAAGCCGTGCTGCAGATCGACCCCGAGTCGCTGTCGCAGCTGCTTTCGCCTGGATTCGATCAGAAGGAATGGGATGCGCTGCCGCTGGCCACCAAGGGGCTGCCGGCCTCGCCAGGAGCCGCCAGTGGCCATGCGGTGTTCACCGCGGACGAGGCCGTCAAGTGGTCCGATAAGGGAAAGCCCGTCATCCTGGTCCGCCGTGAGACGGTGCCGGACGACATCCACGGGATGTTCGTGGCGCAGGGGATTCTCACCGCGACCGGCGGCATGACCTCACACGCGGCCGTCGTCGGGCGCCAGATGGGGAAGCCGTCGATTGTCGGCGCGGGCGACCTGAACATCAGCGAAGCGCACAAGCAGTTCACCGTCGGCGGCACGACCGTCAAGGAAGGCGACTACGTCTCCTTCAACGGTCTGACCGGCGAGGTGAAGCTGGCCAAGGTGGCGTCCAAGCCGAGCGAGATCCTCCAGGTGCTCGAAGGGCACATGAAGCCGGAGAAGTCGGACATCTACCAGCGCTTCAACCGGGTGCTGACCTGGGCCGATAAGTACCGCACGCTCGGCGTCCGCGCGAACGCGGACCAGCCAGATCAGGCGGTGCTCGCCCGCGCGTTCGGCGCCGAAGGCATCGGCCTCTGCCGGACCGAGCACATGTTCTTCGGTGAGGGGCGCATTCCAATTGTCCAGCGGATGATCCTCGCCACCA
>CANJYC010000071.1 GCA_947478985.1 Acidobacteriota bacterium
CACGGCGAGGAGACCGCCGCCCGTCTCGAGCAGTATTTCTCGGCCGTCGAGCGTCAATTCACGAGCGGCAGCCTCGGCGGCGTCCGGATTTGCGCTCGCCGGCCGTAGGCCTCCTCAGTCCGCCCTCCCCAGCCCTTCCCGCGGCGTCTTCGCCGTCAAGCCTCGCGCGCATCTGCGAACAGCGCCCGTAGACGCTGCGCGGTCGTTCCAAGTGCCTCCGGGAGCACGCGCGTCTCGCCGACCACCGTCATGAAGTTGGAGTCGCCCGCCCACCGCGGCACGGCGTGCACGTGGATGTGCTCAAGGATGCCGGCGCCCGCCGCCTTGCCGAGGTTGATGCCCACATTGATCCCATGCGGCTGATAGGCCTCCATGAGCACGGCCTCGACACGCTGGGTCAGCTGTGCCATTTCCTGAAGCTCGTCCGGGGTGAGCCCGCCGAGCGACGCGACATGACGGTAGGGCACGACCATCAGGTGGCCGCTATTGTAGGGATACAGATTGAGGATGATGAAGCAGGTGCTCCCTCGATGGACGATGAGGGAGTCGGTCTCGGCATGCCCTGGCGCTTTGCAGAACACGCATCCGGCATCGGGTGACGAACCCGTCACGTAGGCCAGACGCCAGGGAGACCAGAGGTGATCGATCGGTCTAGACCTGCGCCCCAGCCGGAGCGGACGGCAGGGAGACGCTGTCGGACTCGACGGCCTCGGATTCCCTGTTGATGAGCTCCTTCAATTCCTTGCCTGGCTTGAAGTAGGGCACCTTCTTCGGCGGCACATCGACCTTGTCGCCCGTCTTCGGATTGCGTCCCTTGCGCGGCTCGCGCTTCCGCAGACGAAAGCTGCCGAACCCGCGCAGCTCGATCTTCTCACCGCGATGGAGCGCTTCGATGATGCTCTTGAACACCGTGTCGACAATGACTTCCGAGTGCTTCTTGGTGAGGTCGGATACCCGTGATACTTCCTCCACGAGTTCCGCCTTCGTCATGCTGCCGGCAGGTGTCTCCACGCTCTGCTCCTCGTAGGCCCAAGGATTCAGGAGCCGGAGTCCGGAACGCAGGCCCACGAGAGGCCTGCGCCCGGAGTCCCGACACCTGACGCACTATCGATTCTTGAAGTGATCTCCCAGCGTGGCTCCGCCGGTGCTTTCAGCATCCGAGTACGAGTCCCAATCGGGCTTGAAGTCGTCGGACTTCAGCGCACGGATGCTGAGACCGATCTTCCGCTCCGAGGGGCTCAGCTTGATGATCTTCATCTGGTAGCTGGTGCCGACCTCGAGGGTGATCTTCTCCCCGCCATGCGCATCGTCGAACTCGGAGACGTGAATCAGGCCTTCGATCCCCTCGTCGAGCTCGACGAACGCACCGAAGTTGGTCATGCGCGTCACCTTGCCGTCGATGAGCGCGCCGATCTGATGCCGGGAGAAGAAATCGTCCCAGATGTCAGTCGCGAGCTGCTTCAGGCCGAGTGACAGGCGCTGGTTCTCGGCGTCGATGCTCAGCACCATCGCCTCGACCACGTCGCCCTTCTTCAGGACCTCTGACGGGTGCTTGATCCGCTTGCTCCACGACATGTCGGAGATGTGAATCAGGCCGTCGATGTCCTCCTCGACCTCGACGAACGCGCCGAACTCGGTGAGGTTGCGGACCTTGCCCTTGATCTTCGTGCCGACGGGATACTTTTCCGCCAGCTCGTGCCACGGATTGCTCTCGACCTGCTTCAGACCGAGCGAAATGCGGCGCGCAGCCGGGTCCACGCCGAGCACCATCGCATCGACGGTGTCGCCGACGTTCAGGATCTTCGACGGATGCTTGACGCGCTTGCTCCACGACATCTCGGAGACGTGGATCAGGCCTTCCACACCCGCTTCGAGCTCGACGAAGGCGCCGTAGTCGGTCAGGCTGACAACCTTGCCGTTCATGCGGGCGCCGACCGGGTAGCGCTCCTGGACGGTGGCCCAGGGATCCTGCACGAGCTGCTTGTGACCGAGCGACACGCGCTCGGTGGCCGGGTCGTACTTGAGGACGATGACATCGACCTCGTCGTTGACCTTGAAGAGCTCGGAGGGGTGACCGACGCGTCCCCACGACATGTCCGTGATGTGAAGCAGCCCGTCGATGCCGCCCAAATCGATGAACGCGCCGTAGTCGGTGATGTTCTTGACGGTACCGCGCAGGGACTTGCCCTCGGCCAGCGTCTCGAGCGTGGTCTTCTTCTTCTCGGCGTTCTCCTCCTCGAGGAGCGCCTTGCGGGAGAGGACGATGTTGCCGCGCTTCTTGTTGACCTTGATGACCCGCATCCGGAGCTCCTGCCCCTTCAGCGCGTCGAGGTTGCGCACCGGACGCACATCGATCTGGGAACCCGGGAGGAAGGCGCGGACGCCGATGTCGACCGCCAGGCCGCCCTTGATGCGCTCGATGACCCGGCCGATGACAACCTTGCGGTCGGCGTAGGCCTTCTCGACCTCATCCCAGATCTTCATCTTCTCGGCCTTCTCGCGCGACAGCACGATATGGCCCTCACGGTCTTCGGTGCGTTCGAGCAGCACATCGACCGTGTCCCCTGCCTGCACGGTCACATTGCCGTGCTCGTCGAGGAATTCGTGAATCTGGATGAGACCTTCAGACTTATAGCCGACGTCAACGACGACGGCACTGTCGGTCACCTTGAGCACCGTGCCTTTGACGACCTCACCTTCCGCCATGTTGCGGAAGCTCTCGTCATAGATGCCCAGCATGGCCGCAAACTCTTGCGGGTCCAGGTCTTCGTGGTGCATCGGCTTGAACGCTGGTCCAGCCGGCTTGCCCGATCGCGTACGTCCTGGTACCCCGGGCTGTGGGCCCGTTTCCGCGGGCGGCACCACCCCGATATCTACATTCGCCATTCCTAGCGCGTCCTCCTCAGTCCTTGATTACCGGTTTCTGTTGCGGGGACCGGCGCCCCGCGGATATAACGACGTGAGAGATGCACAGTGGGATGAATCGCTCGTGCGGGTGGGCGGGCTCCACTTTGGGGGACCGCCCTCGTGAGCGCGCACGGCCGGAGCCGGGCGTGCACCCACTGTTTGCATTTGTCCTTCGCCGATAAGACACAGAGACTACGTCACTTACCGGTAACTGTCAAGGTAAGTAGAGGATAGCGCGATGGCCAAACGCAGGGCTTCAAGCCGAGGAACGTCGAAGGCCGCCACCCGGAAAGGCGCCAGGGCCGCGAAGGCCGTGACGCGCACCAAGAAGCGCGCAAAGAACCCGGTGAAAAAGGTCCGGGCAGGCGTAAAGAAGACGAAGAAGAAGGCCCCGAAGCGGGCTGCCGGCAGAAAACCGGCAGCTGTGCGAAAGCCCGCGGCCAAGAAATCAGTCTCGAAGAAGACCGCCTCCAAGAAGGTCGTACGGCGTGCGTCGAAGGCGCCGACCGTAAAGGCGGCCGCGCCAAAGACGGCGGCACGAAAAAAGGCCGCGCGCAAGGTCCCGGCCCTCAACCGCGAACGACGGATGGTGCAGGAGGACGACCTGTCGGGCGCGCCGTCCTCGCTCGACTTTGACCGACACGCGTCGGCAGCGCGTTCGGGCCGACAGGAACTGGCCGGTCGTATCTCCCGCCATAACGAGAGCAGCCCGGCGATGACGGCCGGTGATGTGGATGCCGACTGGGAAGGCGCCTACAGCTCAGGCGACGAAGCGCCTGGCGGTGACAACCCCACCCCAGACCAGGACATCGTCGACGAGATCGGCCGTGCGGTGGGTGTTGAGTACGACGACGACGAGGAACTCCAGGGCGCCGACAAGATCGCCGAGCGCGACGCGCATCGCTGGGAACTCGATCCGGATTCCGCGGAAGACGACGACCGCGACTAGGCACCCGACGCCATCGGTGAATCCGGCCCGGTCACCACAGTGATCGAGCGGGGTTCATCGATGGGTCAAGACGCTGGCGTCCGGTCCTTGACGAGCGTCCGGACCCGGTCGACCACTTCGCCAATCGGCATCCCGGTGGTATCGATGTGCACGGCGTCCGGTGCTAACGTGAGCGGCGAGGCCTTGCGGGTCGAATCCGACAGGTCACGCGCGCGGATGGCCTCCGCCACGGCCTTCTGCTCCACCGGGCCGCCGCTGTGGGCGCTGTCGCCGGCGCGACGCCGCGCCCGCTCTTCCTCTGACGCATCGAGATAGATCTTCACGTCGGCGTCCGGAAACACGACGGTCCCGATGTCGCGTCCTTCCATGACCACGCCTCCGCTCTGTCCGATCTCGCGCTGCCGGGCCACGAGGACCGCGCGCACCTGAGGGAGCCTCGCCACCGCAGCTGCCGTCTTGTCGATTTCGGGCGTGCGGATCGCGCGTGTCACGTCATGACCGTCAATGGCCACGACCCCGCCCTCGACCACGATGTCCGCGCCGGACGCGAGCGCCGTGATCGCGGCCTCATCATCGAACGGCACACCGCGGTGGATGGCGAGCCAGCCGATGGCGCGATACATCGCGCCGGTATCGATGTGGCGATAGCCGAGTTCCTCGGACAGTGCGCGCGAAATCGTTCCTTTTCCCGCACCTGATGGCCCGTCGATCGCGATGATCAGGTTCTTCATTTGGTGAAGGGTGAGTGTAACATTCTGCTCGCATGACATCGCGCCGCGGCATCGCCTGGCTCTCTGCGCTGATCGCGGTACTGGTGATGGCCTACGCCGCCGCGCCGTACGCGCGCGCACTCTCGCTCATCGTCCGCGCCGCGAAGATCGGCGGACGCGTCGAGGCGATCGCCAACGCGAGCGCCCACACGGTGACCATCGAGGCCCCGCACATGGTACCGACGCGGTACGGTGACGTCCCGGCACGCTTCTACCAGCCGTCGGGTCGCGTGACGCGCACGGTCATGCTCGTGCCCGGCATCCACTCCATGGGCATCGACGAGCCGCGCCTCAAGGCTCTCGCCTACGACCTGGCCGGCACGGGCGTCCGCGCCATGACACTGGCGCTGCCGGACCTGCAGCGCTACCGGATCACCGCGCGCTCCACCGATGTGCTCGAAGACGCCGTCACGTGGATGGCGGCACAGCCGGCGCTCGCGCCGGACGGGCACGTCGGCATGATCGGCATCAGCTTCGCGGGCGGCCTGTCCATTGTGGCGGCCGGGCGGGCCTCGATCCGCGACAAGGTTGCCTTCGTGGTCTCCTTCGGGGGTCACGGGGACCTCACGCGTGTCGTGCACTACCTCTGCACTGGCGAGGCTCCGCAGATGGAGGGCATTACCACGCATCCGCCGCACGACTACGGCGTGGCGGTGCTGCTCTACGGGCTGGCCGACCGGATGGTGCCGCCGGAGCAGGTGGAGCCGCTCAGCGAGGGCATCCGCACCTTCCTGCTTGCCAGCCAGCTCACGCTGGTCGATATGGACCGGGCCAACGCCATGTTTCAGAAGGCTCGTGACATGGTGAAGACGCTGCCCGAACCGGCCGCGACACTCCTCACCTACGTCAATGAGCGGAACGTGAAGCAGCTCGGTCCGGCGCTGCTGCCCCATCTCGGCAACCTTGCAGCGGACGCGCCATCGGCCTCTCCGCAGCGCGCGCCGGATGTCCCGACCGCACCGGTGTACCTCCTGCACGGCGATGGTGATACGGTCATCCCTACTGTGGAGTCAGCCATTCTGGGACGCTATCTTGAGGACAAAGGGGCGAACGTGCACATGCTCATCAGCGGCCTCATCACGCACGCTGAAGTCGATCGCGCCGCCACCGCTTCGGACACATGGAAGCTGGCCGCCTTCTGGGCGTCCGTGCTGAAGCAATAACGTGGACAGACTCCAGAAGGTCCTGGCGCAGGCGGGCATCGCATCCCGCCGAGCGGCCGAGAAGCTGATCGCGCAGGGGCGCGTCACCGTCAACGGCAAGACCGTGCTCGAGATGGGCACGAAGGCGGATCTCTCGACCGATGAGATCCGCGTCGACGGCAGCCGGATCAAAGGCACCGACCGCCGACGCTACATCCTGCTCTACAAACCGGCCGGATTCGTCACCACGCTGAAAGACCCGCAGCGCCGCCGCACCGTGATGGAACTGGTCGGCGGAGTGCGGGAGTACGTGTACCCGGTGGGCCGCCTCGACTACGACACCGAGGGTCTGCTGCTGCTCACCAACGACGGCGATCTCGCGGCACGGCTCACGCATCCGCGCCATGGCGTCGATCGCACGTACGAGGCGAGAGTGCTCGGATTGCCGGATGAGGACGATTTGGCTCGTCTGCGCACGGGCATCCCGCTCGATGGACACCGCACGCTGCCCGCCGACGCCAAGCTGCTCAACCGGAGCCCGAATGATCGTGAAGGGGTGGTGCTGCTCACCATCCGCGAAGGACGAAATCGCCAGGTCCGCCGGATGCTGGAAGCGGTGGGACACCCGGTGAGCAGCCTGCGGCGGGTGCGCATCGGCCCGCTCAGCGACAAGCGACTTCGGCCGGGCGACTGGCGCGAGCTGACGCCGGCCGAGGTCACGTCACTGACCGTGGCTGCCGCGAAGGCGGATCCGCCGAAGCGAAGGGTGCGCAAACCCGCCGCTCCCCGCACGCCACCCGTCTAGTCGGTCGTCGTCCCGTCGTCCTCGGCCAGGATGTCGGCCACCGCCGCGTCGACGGCGGCGTCCTCGGCTGCCCCGTCAGCCACGTCACCTTCGTCGAGCGGGAGCATCTCTTCCATCGGCATCTGCTCGATGAGCCCAGCCGGCGGGTCGAAGCCGAGCGCGTCCGCCATGTCCTCGATACGCGGCAGATCACCGAGGTCCTTGAGTCCGAACCGGATCAGGAATTCCTTCGTCGTCGAATAGAGAAACGGCCGGCCGACGACGTTCTTCCGTCCGACGATCTTGATGAGATGCCGTTCGAGCAGCGTCGATAGCACGCCTGAAGTATTCACCCCGCGAATCTCGGTGATCTCGATCGCGGTGATGGGCTGCCGGTAGGCGATGACCGCGAGTGTCTCAAGGCCGGGCGCCGTCAGCTTCTGCGTGGAGCGTTCGTGGAACAGGCGACGCACCCACTCGTGGAGCTCGGGGCGCGTGACGATCTGGTAGCCGCCAGCCACCTCGACAAACTGCAGGCCAGGTCGATTGTCGTAGTCGACCTTCAACGCTTCAACCGCCGCCAAGACATCTTCCTTCGGCTCGTCGGAGAGCAGCTTGAAGAGCGTCCTGGGCGTGAGCGGCTCCGGCGAAGCGAAGATCAGGGCTTCGACGATCGCCTTGAGCTCCGCGGACAGCCCTTCGTTGGAATTCGGAATCTCGTCGGTCATCTACGTGGTACCGCTTTCAGTGTCGGGATCGCCGATCGGATGCGGGGCGTCGGCCGGACGTGCGCGCCGGTAAACGCGGATGGCGCCGAGCGAGCCTCCCTGGAACACGCGAATCAGCTTCAGCCGGATCATCTCCAGCAACGCGAGGAATGTCACGATCAGGAACGACCGGGACCCGTCGCCATCGGCGAAGAGGTCCTCGAAGCCGCAGGCCTCGGTCTCCGACAGGCGATCGAGCAACTGGTGCGTGCGGGCCTCGATCGAGATCTGCTCGGCCGGCAGCACCAGCCGGGCGCGCCCCTTGGCCCGCTGGAGGACGCCGCGAAACGCCGCGAGCAGGCTGAACAGATCGACTTCGAGCTCCGGCTCGTATTCATCGCCGGCCGCGTCGGCGACGCGCGCGTCCGGCCGCATGAACTGGGCGCTCCGGACGGACTCGCGATCGTGGAGCAGCTCAGCCGCCGCCTTGTACTTCTGGTGCTCGAGGAGCCGCCGCACCAGCAACTCCCGCGGATCTTCCTCCGCGCCCGATGCCTCCTGCGCGGTCTCCGGCCGCGGCAGCAGCATGCGCGACTTGATGTGAATGAGCGTGGCCGCCATCACGAGGTACTCGCCGGCGATATCGAGGTTCATCTCCTGCATGAGCTCGATGTAGCCGAGGTACTGCTCGGTGATGAGCGAAATCGGAATGTCGCAGACGTTCACCTCGTTC